>JAFDDW010000147.1 GCA_019310665.1 Deltaproteobacteria bacterium | reverse complement strand
ATCGTGATCACCGCCTTTATCAGGGTGCAGTTTCTGCGCCTTTTGCCGGTACAGCCGGGCAAGGTCCTTGCGGCTGATTTCTTTTAGTGCCTCTTTTGTTTTGCCGAATATC
This sequence comes from Deltaproteobacteria bacterium, assembly GCA_019310665.1. GTDB lineage: Bacteria > Desulfobacterota > Desulfobacteria > Desulfobacterales > JAFDCJ01 > JAFDCJ01. The sequence continues at coordinate 5,776 of JAFDDW010000147.1, read as the reverse complement.
GTTCCGGCCTCATTTAAAGTAACCGTGCTGTTTTTATTAGGGCGGCGGTAGTCTCTCCGGCTGTTGATAAATTGACGAAAATAATCTGCCATAAACGAACTGGGAGCATAGTCATAGTCAAAATACATAAGCACATATCTAACCAGATACTCGTTCAGCCTGTCTCCGGGCTGCATGCCGGCCCAGAACAACCGGTCGGCGTTCAATCGGCAAACCTGATTGATAAAATGCGCATCGACTTTATCCTGGCTGAGCATTTGAGGATTAGCCCTGGCAAAGGACTCATTAAAATATTGTTGCAGATTAAAAACGACATAGGCATAGGTTTTATACTCCCTGAGCGCCAGTTGCCGTTCCATGTCCATTAACGTCTGCTCAATTTCATCCCTGCTTTTGTCGTGCAGCATGCCAAACATCTTTTGCGGCAGGCGCGAGATGTTTCCCTGATCCGTCTGGCCGAATCTGAGAAAATGTACCCGCCTCTTGTCGAAGATATGAACTTCGGCAGCTAAGTCTTCCTGGGAACCTTTTTTTCTGCAGTATGCCTGATGCCGCTTCTCCCTGCTGCGAAAGGGTTCCAGGACCCTTCTGATTTCCGGGTGGAGAAAGCGCCAGAAAATGTCTTCCAGTTTGTCCTGATCCACTTTTTTACCCAGATCGTTTATCCGGTCTTCAATAACATCATCTATGTAAAACGAATTGCCACCGGGATAAATGATAAACCGGTCGGGATCTGCGCCCAAATCGATTAAGTCTCTACTTAAAAAAAAGTCCTCGTGCGGATAAGACTCTCTTATGAAGTAGCGGGTTTCCCCTTTTGTTTTTTTCTGCGCCAGGTACAAAGACTGTACTCCCCATTTCTGTTATCAGCCATCTGTCTTCTGTTCTCTGTCCTCTGTCATCTGCCTTCTGTCATCGAAAGGCCGATATTCCTGTTATCTCCTGTCCCAGCACCAGCGTGTGCATGCCCGCGGTGCCCTCGAGAGTGCTGACGGCCTCCAGGTCGCAGAGATGCCGGATAATTCGATGATAAATCTGCCAAATTTATACCTCCTTCATCTGTTTTCAACATTCGCATTGTTTTATAGGTCCGATAAATCATTCTGTCAACGCAGGGCTTCTACCTGACCGTCATGGCAACTATTGGGCCCGGATATCTTCCTTGTTTTTCTATGGCGAGTGATTACGTTAGAAGTGATTCAAAACCCCATCGATATGTTGTCAGATAAAGGCCCCTAAGGGCCTATTGACGATCAGGAGGAATATATGCAGCTTCGCAGTTTGGGAAAATCCGATCTGAAAATTTCCCCCATCCTCATGGGAACCTGGCAGGCCGGAAAAGAAATGTGGGTAGGTATTGATGACACCCAGACCACCGGCGCCATTCGCGCTGCCTTTGAGGCCGGCATCACCACCTTTGATACCGCTGAGACATACGGAAAAGGGCATTCCGAACGCGTCCTCGGTGCAGCTGTCTCAGATTTCAGGGACCGCGTCATCCTGGCCACCAAAGTTTTCCCCAATCATCTTAAGGCAGCTCAGGTGATTGAGGCCTGTCACCGTTCCCTGAAAAATTTAAAAACCGACGTTATCGACCTTTACCAGATCCACTGGCCCGCCGGATCCTTCGGGACCAAGGCGGTTACCATTGGGGAGACAATGGGCGCCCTCAACCAGCTTAAAGAAGAAGGCAAGATCCGGGCGATCGGCGTGTCGAACTTTTCTGGCCGGCAGCTGGAGGAGGCATCCCAATACGGCCGCATTGACAGTTTTCAGCCGCCGTACTCGCTATTCTGGCGCCATGTCGAAAATGATGCCATGCCCTATTGTGTGGCAAACGATATCACCATCCTGGCCTATTCCCCCATGGCCCAGGGGTTGTTGACCGGAAAATTCGCGAAAGACCATAAATTTCAGAAAGGAGATCACCGCGCGAGGAACCGGCTATTTATACCGGAAAATTTTCAGCGTGTTCACCAGGCCCTGGACAGGCTGCGGCCGCTGGCAGAAGAAAATAAAATCAGCCTGGGGCAGCTGGCCCTGGCCTGGATCATTTCCCATACCGGTGCCTGTGCAATTGCCGGCGCCCGCAGTGCGGATCAGGCAGCTCAAAACGCCGCGGCCTCCGAAGTATCACTGTCCGATGACGATTTGGCCCGGTTGGATGAAATCGGACGTCTGGTAACGGATTATCTGGATGATGATCCAATGATGTGGAATTTTTAAAGAAAGGTTTAGCCGGTTGGCCGGTTGCCAGTTTTGCCGGTTAGGAAGGGTATACTCCGATTTTAACGGCCTGACGGGAATACGGGCTCAACAGGCCAACCGGAAATTTTGACGTCTGCTGGAAGTAGGTTTGAAATGCAACTTTCACGCGTTTAATAGAACTTGATGGTCCCATTAACAGGTAAAAGGATAGAAATGGTGATAGCAATATCCCTGGGGATCACCCCATTGCATTTCGGTATCGATAAGACATTGCCCGATGGTCTGTTTCGACACTTCCTCGTAATCGTCCCTTTTTTCTTCCTCATCTTTACAGGCCGTGCATATGGCCTCATGATCATAGACAGAAAGAATTCTGGGGTCTGTTGGAGCGAGTTGCCGGTCGCACCGCTGGCACTGAATAGCACAGGATAATTTTTCGACCCAAGCGTCCTGCATTTGATTATCCCCTTTCGTGTATCCTAATTGAGCGCAAAACGCTCAATTAGACGTTAATTGTTAACCAGTAACAGATAACTCCCAATTGGTTTTTAATACAAGTTGGGATTAAAGCATATTACTTAAATAAGGTTAAAGTGGCAAAAAATCAACCCCTGATAAAAATACGAAAATTTGAAAGATAACTAAAAAAATTATATAAAAGAGGTTAATATGGACAAACAAGCTATCATGAATATTGCCGATGGACTAAAGCAAATTGAAGAGGGTGTGGAAAAAATTCAGAGCGTCATGCGTGCGCAGAATATAAAATCTATTAAAGATGTGGCGGCCGAACTCATCCCCATTCTGAAAAAAAATGATGACGAAATAAATGAATCCATCATCCAGCATCTGGAAAAATAGGATTACCAATAAGAACAAAACCTACTTGCCATTTTTGATATCCGCAATGAGATCTTTGATGATGGACATGACATTGCGCCCTCGTTTGCGCGCAATGTCATGGGCTTCCTCTACAATTTTGGCAGCCTGGTTTGCCAATTCGGCTTCATCGGGAATCGGCTTTTTCAATTTCTCATACTGCCAGCTCAAAAACCGCACCGCAAGTTTTTCTTCCTGCTGTCGGATAAAGCCCATATAGCCGATCTCCGATTAAAACCAGGTACCCAAAGATACGTTAAGTCCTTCAAAGCATGGTGTTGAAACGAAATGCCTAAAATGTCTAAAGTGCCTAAAATGCCTAAAATTAAGGAATTCTGTCATTTTAATTAAAAAATAATGCTCTGCACTTTGTTCTCAGTGCCATACCCATTTTCGCTTGGCCCTATGCCATGCGCCTTACGCCCTGCGCCTTTCCTTATTTTCCGCATTCCGCATTCCGCCTTCCGCATTCTTAAAACCTTCCACCTTACACCGTGCGCCGTGAGCCGTGCGCCCTGCACCCTTTGCCTCGCACCTTGCAAATCCCCAAAATAACCTTCTCCAGCACCAACTTCGGATTCTGACCGCTGGATTTGAGCCTTTTGTCAGTCTGATTCAGGGAGTCAACAGCCTCAAGGAGTTCCTCTTTAGAAAAGCGTTCCGATTTTTTGAATAACTGGAATATCGGATAGGAATTTTTCGGATTTTTGGCAATTAGAAGATCCGTGGCTAATTGTTTTTTTTTCTTTGTCTTTTTCACCGGGGTCCCGGATTTTTTCGAATCCGCCTCTTCGGCGAGCATCGTCTGCCACCTGCCGAGTTGATCCTGCAGCTTACGATCATACTCGACGACAGCCGGGATGACGCGCTTTTGAAAATAATCGTAGGGGCAGGCTGCTTGCCAGTCGCTTCCGTATGGGCTTTCAACGAAATCTTTTACCAGCAGCAACTTTCTGATCTGGTTGATCATCGCCGTGAAGACTTGCAGTGGATGCAGGTCAGAGGACAGAATGGAATCCAGAAAAAAAAGGGCCTGAACCGGGTTGCGATCGGTTACCGCATTGGTGAATTCATATATGGGATCTGTTTTGGTGCGTTGTAATACTGATTCGACATCCTCAATCAAAATTTCTTTTCGATCTCCGGTATAGCTCACCAGTTTTTCCAGATTGTTTGAAAATGTTCGTAGATCGAAGCCTGTCATTTCATACAGGGCCTGGTAGGTCGCCTTGTCCATTGTTTTTTGAGCAGCCCCGAGGATAGCATTTTTTCTTTCCGCCAGGACCGCCTCCTGAGCTATTCGATCTACCCGGCGGGCGCCTTTGGGCACCGAGCAGTCAATAATCATACCCTTGCTGCTCAAAGTCTTATAAAGGCTCCGCCGTTTGTCCACCAGTTCAGTTGTTATGATCAGGTGATTGTCTTTGGCAAACCCTTTTTCGATCGCTAACTGAAGGATTTGACTGTCATCCCGCGCAACGGGAACAGAGAGATTATTCTCACGGCAGAATGCAAGGGTCTCATCCAGCCATGGATCATCATCCCCGGGAGAATAACCCGATCCCAGAATCTTTGGGCGGTTGGCTGGATCGACATCGTCAAACGAGAGATTTAAAAGCCCCATTATACTTAGAAGATACCCTGAAGCTTTTTTAATTTTATCCTCTTCAAATGCTTGCCGGGCGCTATCAAGCAACCGATCCTTATCCTGTCTGGCATAAAAAATCCGGGAGCCGCGAAGGGCAATCACTTTGGTTCCGGGCAGCAGTGAAAAGGTGTTGACCCGTTCGATAACCTCGTAAACATTGGCCTGGGTTCCGTCCAGGGGTTCATAGTTGATGCTGCGTTTGGAAGCGGGGATCAACGCATTTACCAGCTCGTCAAAGGCGCCCTGGGTCAGCAGCTCTTCCCCGTAAATTAGATAAACGGGCAGAAACGGATCGGTTCCCCGATCAGCTATATATTTATTCAGATCTTTGTAGGTAATTACAGGCATTATTCCGGCATTTTATTAAACAGCAGATGAAAACCAAAAATAAAAATGCCCACCGTTATCGCACTGTCGGCGATGTTAAAAGCCGGCCAATGGTATGGGCCAAGGTAAACGTCAAGAAAATCTATCACAATACCCAAACGAGCCCTGTCGATCAGATTCCCGATGGCCCCTCCGAAAATCAGGGCAAATCCGGTAGCAAGGAAAGAGTAAGTCGGAGGTGTTTTTTTATAAAAATAAAAAATTAAGCCGACGGCCAGAGAAGAGGCAAATAAAAAAATGACGGTCCGTATGGTCGCACTCATATTGGCCATGAGTCCGAAAGCCCCTCCCGGGTTGTGTATATGGGTGAGGTCAAAAAACCCCTCGATAACCGTAATGCTTTGATGGTAGGGCAGGTATTTTAATATGAGGGCTTTGGTAAATTGATCCGCCAGCACGACCAGCCCGGCCACCACAGCTAACTTAATATATTTTCGTTTATGAGACAACATTCAGGGGGGCGGTCCTGTTCTGGTCATTTGATATTATTCGTTAGGTTCTTCACACAAAAGAGTGCAAGTTATTTACCACGGGAGTCGAATTTTATCGATCACCCTTTAAATGCCTAAAATGCGCTAAAATGCCTAAAGTGCCTAAAGTGCCTAAAATTAAGGAATTCTGTCCATTTTAGTCCGCCTCAGGCGGACTGTCCAT
>JAFDDW010000146.1 GCA_019310665.1 Deltaproteobacteria bacterium | reverse complement strand
GATGGTGGTTGCGAGATCGGTGTTATCACAGTTGACATAGCAAAGGATCAGGGAAATACACTCGCTGAGTTCCCGAGCTAAATTCCAAATCACAAATAACGAATAGCAAACAAATCACGATAACTTAAATTCAAAAACTCAAACATATCTGTGAAATAGGAGAACAGGAATTCTCTATAGATGTCCAAATTAAAACTGAAATAATTCCTAAGTATTGCTCCCGATCCTTTTGGTCATTTGATATTGGAATTTGGGATTTGTTTGTAATTTGGTGCTTGTTATTTGGGATTTAGTTAAACAACTAGGTGTTCAAAATATTCGATACATTGGGATAACCAACTATGCTAAAGATGGTGGTCTGCATAAAACAAGTTCCCATGGTCTCGGAACTGCCGTGGAATCCGAAAACAGGTACGCTTAAACGGGAACTGGCCGAAGGCATGATGAACCCGGCCTGCGCCCATGCACTTGAGGCTGCTTTACAAATAAAAAGCAGGCACAGCGGCAACATCACGGCCATCACCATGGGACCGCCCATGGCTGAAGAAGTTCTATATGAGGCTATTGCGATGGGAGCCGATGACGGTATTCTCCTGTCCGATCCGGCCATGGCCGGCGGAGACACTTATGCCACTTCCTATATCCTTGCGCGAACCATCGAGAGGCAATGCCCGAATTTTGATCTGGTCCTCTGCGGATGCTTCACCAGTGACAGCGAAACCTCCCAGGTCGGCCCCCAGCTTGCTGAAGAACTGGATATTCCTGCAGCCGCCTATGTTGAAGACTTCGAAATTAAAGGCCGCAAGGTGCGCATGCAGCGAATTTCTGATAATTTTCTGGAAATTATGGAACTGGCAATGCCCGGATTGATGACGATTACGACCCGCTCCTATGTGCCCCGCTATCCGACTCTGGGAAGTCTGGACGAAGCCTTTGAACATCAGCAAATCAAAACTTTCAAGGCCAAAGATTTGGGATTGGATTTAAAAACAATTGGTCGGAGTGGATCACCGACCAGGATCATCAATGTATATTCTCCGACTGCTGAAAAAAAGAATGTTGTCTTAAAAGGCACCGCCAAAAAAGTCGTCGACGATATTTTGGCCGGATACGGAGATAAGATCAGCGGCGTCATCGGAAAAGATTTGAAGAAGAAGTAAGGTTGGTGACCGTTCAGGGTTCACGGTTCAAAGGTTTGGGTCTTCGCGCAAGGCGCTACGCCCCCACAAGCAGGGTAATGGGTTAAGAGCTCACGGAGGTAACCTTAAACCTCTGAACCCTTATATGAGACTTCGCAGAGTTGAAAAGCGAACCGCAGAATTTCGAATATCGAACCGCAGAATTTCGAAGGATGGTTTCGCTCGCGCAGCGCAGGCGCTTGCACCGCGTGTTGCTCAGTCTTTTTTATAAAATAGACAGAATACATTCCTTCGACATCCGACATTCTGCTGTTCTGCGGTTCGCTGTTTCCTTAACCTTGAACCCTGAACCTTTGAACCTATGAACCTTTGAACCTATAAAACTATGAACCAACCAAAAAATTCCATCTGGGTCTTTGCAGACTATCGCAATTATTTCCAAAATCGCGTAACCCTTCAGCTCCTGGCCAAAGCCAATGATCTGGCATCCGAATTGGATGCCGAAGTCTGTGCCGTCCTATTTGGCTACGAAACTGACGAATATATGGCTGAATACATTGCCCACGGCGCTCACAAAGTACTGGTGGTTGAACATCCGAGCCTGAAACAGTACAGCGTCGAAAAATACACTGCCTTAATGGAAAAATTTGCCCGGGAATATCAGCCTGAAATAATTTTAATCGGGGCCACATCCTTTGGCAAAGAGTTTGCCCCCCGGGTGGCCAAATGTCTTGATACCGGACTTACCGCCGATTGTATCGGGCTGGAAATTACGGCCGATGGAAACCTATTGCAGATCGCGCCTTCGTTCGGCGGCAACCTGATTGCCGAAATCATCACTCCCGATCATCGTCCTCAAATGGCCACCGTACGACCCGGAACTTTTAAGGAAATTCCGCACAATGATTATCTACGCGGAGAAGTTGTACGCCTGAAGATGCCTAAAAAAATGCCCGCCGATCGCCTGCGGTTGGTGGCCTACGAACGTCAGCCTGAGCGTGACCAGAGACTCGAGGAGGCCAAAGTAGTGGTGTGCGGTGGACGCGGTATGGGCAGCAAATCAAAATTTAAAAAAATATTCGAGCTGGCCCAGTTGCTATCGGGTGAAGTGGGTGCCACCCGGCCCATTGTTTATGCCGGCTGGGCCGGCGACGATACCCTCATCGGCCAGGCCGGCAAACACATCAAACCCCAGATTCTTTTTTCCTTTGGCATCAGCGGCGCCATTCAGCACACAGCCGCCCTTACCGACGCCGACTTTATCATCGCCGTCAATAAAAACCCCAATGCCACCATGATGAAGATGGCGGACGTTGCTGTTGTTGCCGATGCCAATCAAGTATGTTCCGCCCTGATCAAAGCTCTAAAAGAACGAATTCAAAGCAAATCAGATTAGTCGGATTAAAATGAAAACACTGACCGTAAAAATTCCTGACAAGTTGGACTTAAAACTGACCGCTGTTGCGGCAAGGAGGCGTGAGAGTAAATCTGCCTTAATCCGCGAAGCTCTTGGCCATATTGTGAAATCGAGTGAAACAATTACCCCCCATTCATGTCTCGATCTGGCAAAGGATTTGATTGGCTCTGTTGAAGGCCTTTCGGATCTTCCAAATAACAAAAGACATTTAAAGGGATATGGCCGGTGAAAAATGAAACACCCGGGTATACCCTGCCCACCAAGTCCGGAGCCTTTGATTCCAGAGGCACCCTGGGAACCTTTGCCGGGGTGTTTACACCCAGCGTTCTAACCATTTTGGGCATCATTTTATTTCTGCGGCTGGGTTTCGTGGTCGGCAATGCCGGCCTCGGGCAGGCATTGATTATCCTGCTGTTAGCCAACGGCATTTCTGTGTTGACCAGTGTCTCCCTTTCGGCCATTGCTACCAACTTGAAGGTCAAAGGCGGCGGTGATTACTATGTGATATCGCGCACCCTGGGACATGAGTTTGGTGGGGCCATCGGCATTGTGGTTTTCCTGGCGCAATCGGTTTCCATCGCATTTTATTGCCTTGGCTTCGGCGAAGTTGTCGCATATATGTTTCAGACCGAATTTAGCATCCTGCCCCAAATTATCGCCGCCCTGGCGGTTTCTTTTCTTTTTATCTTCGCCTGGATAGGAGCGGATTGGGCCACAAAATTTCAGTATGTGGTCATGGTTGTTTTGGCTGCCGCCATCCTTTCATTTTTTATCGGCGGTTTTATCCGCTGGGACGCGGACCTGCTGATCCAAAACTGGTCCTCACAACAAACGACTCTGAGTTTCTGGGTACTGTTTGCGATTTTCTTTCCGATAATCCGGCAAGACGATCTCAGCTGCTGCGCTTTGCATCCTGGATTGAAGGCGGCAGTGGCCTTACCACCGCTGTACGGATTGTCGAGGGCGAGGGTTTAAAAATGCGCAAGGTGAAAGCCGAAGCCGAAGCCGAACTTCAGCAGGATATTCAAAAAGAAGGCATCAAGTCAGATCCTGACGGCGCAGATTCAGACACCCTGGCCGTCGCTGAAAAAGAAGCCGCAGAAGCACAAAAGCAGGCCGCTAAAATGACCCGCAAAGCCGCCAAGGCAACCGCCAAGGCCGAGACGGCCGCCCGGGAGGCAGAAGCATCCGGGGTGTTACCGGAAGAGCCGAAAGAAGAATAAAATCGCTGAAAACACAATTAACAGTACGCTTTTACTGTAAAATCTTTAATTTAGTTTTTTGAGCGATCATATCAAAATGTTTGTCCCGATGAAGCAGATTTGCCTCATTTTCGATGCAGAGAAGGGCTATATAAGTATCGGTTAGCGGCACAGTGATCCCTAATCCGACTTCGCATATTCGTGTCCCACTTCTATAACTTCGCTACCCGTCCCAGTTTCGTCGGTCTTATCTTGGGGACCTGCGGTTCCAGCTCGATCACCCGCATCGCTTTCCATTTGCCTCCCAGAAAACGGACATAAAATGTTACTCCGAGCAGAATGACGTAAACTGTTGCAAAAACCCAGGCAACCATCAAGCCGTATTCTAGAACCTCTACGACCAGATATACCGGAATGATTAATACAAATACGGATAGGATGACGGTCATGATCATTACATAGCGCGTATCACCCGCCCCTTTGATGGCCGAGCAAAAGATAATGTTCATGGTGTCAAATACACAGTAGATGGCTACGAAACGAAGAAGAACAACACTGTTTGCATATATCTCTGAAAATCCCTTGGGGTCGGCCTGGGCCGCAAAGGGGGCTACGAATACATCCGGCACCAGAACATAAGCTGCCGCCATACTGGCCATGTAAATAAAGGTCAGATGAAACCCGGAATACACTGCTGATTGGGCGACGTCAGGTTTTTGCGCACCCAGATACTGGCCGACAAGCACAGAAATCGCGATGCCGCATCCGATCATGGGCATGAAGGCCAGGGTGTTGATGTTGAAGGCAATATTGGTGGCTGCCAGACTGGCGGTTCCCAAACGACCCACAACGAGAACGAACCCTGTAAAGCCCGCTATTTCCAGAAAAAACTGCATCCCGGAAGGGAACCCAAAACGTAAAAGCCGGACAAAAAGGGCACTTTCCAGACGCCATCCCCTGAGGGTGTTATAGACGCGGTCGTTACCGCCGGTGATCAACAGGGTGGCAAAAGCCAAAAATGAAAACACGCCGGCCACCACCGTGGCTATGGCAGCGCCTCTGATTCCCAGCTCCGGAAACCCCCAGTGACCGAAGATCAGGGCGTAATCCAGGATAAGATTTATCACCGTAGTCACGGCGTTTACCCACATTACCGGCCAGGTTTTCCCCCGACCGCTGAAAAATGCGGAAAGTGCATAGGACCCGATGTAGGCACCACCGCCCAGGCACAGGATTTGAAAATAGACGACCTCGTGTTTCTGAATCTGAGGACTGTGGCCGATCAGCCTAAACGCCGGCTCTGCCAGAGGAATGACGCACAGCAGTACAAACCCACCAAACAGTGATATATATACCCCTTGCCAGAGGGCCGGGCCGATGCGATGATAGCGCCCGGCACCATAGTATTGGGCCACAAAGGTGCTGACATAGCCTGCCGTACCCATGAAAATACTGATGATGGTAAAATTGAGCATGCCCGCCGGCATAGCCGCCGCAATGGCCTCCTGCGAATACCAGGTCAGAAACATCCGATCCACAAAGTGCTGCACCGACCAGGTGGCGGTGCTCAAAATTAAAGGAATCGCGATGACGAGCACTTCCCGGTATCCGCCATCGCTGTTCCATCGCTTTCTCAGAGACTGCATGTTCTGCTTCCCTTATCACGAAAATCGCTGATTGGTTGATTCGTTGAGTGGAAATAAGGGATGCCGCAGAAAATAGGCCCTGCCCCCGCCAAACGATCCCGGTTCAATTAACCCGCAACTGGCAACAAGTCAAGAATAGATGGTTGGACACCTTTTTTTGTCGGAACCAGCCGCAACACAATAATGATTTTAGCGTACCTGGATCAGGCTGCTGATCGATTTCCGGCACGATAAGGGCCGTCACCTGAAAGTGCTCAATTTTTCCTTTTCAATCACCTTCCGATAGTGTTAAAAGTGACGATCCGGCAACAATCTTAAGGAATAATTGTAAAAATGGAAACCAAAAATTACTTTAAAGTGCCCGCATCTGAAATTGAGTCACGAACCCTGAACATTCAGCGGGAACTCCAACAGCATAACATTGACGGTCTCTTTATCGTCCAGCGTGTTGATCTTTTTTATTTTTCGGGAACCGCCCAGAATGGC
>JAFDDW010000145.1 GCA_019310665.1 Deltaproteobacteria bacterium | reverse complement strand
TGCTGACGAGTGTTTTGAGCATTTTTTCTGCTCCGAATTTATCTGGTCCCGAAAGTGCCAGGCAGACTTCAGCCATCTGAGTTGCCCAGATAAGACCGCTTTTGAGTTTTTCGCTTTGGGAAAACGCCGTTATCGCTTCGCTGGTTTTCATAATTAACTTCCCATTAAATGCCTAAAGTGCCTAAAATTGTGGTGTCGCTGCGCTCCGGCTGTTTATATAATTTGTCGAGCAAAAATATAATAGCGTGCCTTGCGGTTGTAAATTAAAAAATCGACAGAATTCCTTAACTTTAGGCAATTTAGGCATTTTGAAATTTTAGGCATTTCGCATAGCAATTACTGCATAAAATAAAATTTTCCGATAATCGCACCAAGACAGCATATAGCCAACGGACTACTATTCCCTGTTAATCGTGGACGCCACATAACCGGCGCCAAATCCATTATCGATATTGACAACCGACACATTCGAACTGCAGCTGTTTAGCATGGCAAAAAGTGCAGTCAATCCACCGAGATTGACACCATATCCTACACTGGTCGGGACGGCTATGACCGGTCGATCCACCATACCTGCCACAACACTGGGAAGCGCGCCTTCCATACCGGCCACGACAATCAAAACGTTCGCTTGATCAATGGCTTGATGGTGATCCAGCAATCGATGGATACCGGATACTCCGACATCGAAGATGGTATCAACGCTGTTTCCCATGGCACTGGCTGTCAAATACGCCTCTCTGGCCACTGGAATATCCGAAGTGCCAGCCGAAATAATCAGGATGGGTCCACGGCCCTGTATCATGATCGGGTTCAGTTCCAGCACGATCATGCGGGCATCGGCATGATAAACCGCAGGGGGGAATCGTGACAAAACAATGTCCGCCTTTTCCTGATCAACACGGGTGACCAGAATAATATTTTCCTGGTTCTGCATTTTCTCCATTATCCCCGCAATTTGATCGGCGGTTTTGCCTTCGCCAAAAATGACTTCCGGGAACCCCTTGCGCAGGGAGCGATGATGATCGATGTGAGCATAGGCAATGTCTTCATAGGCCATGTGCTCAAGTCTGCCGGCAGCATCTCCAACAGTGGTTTTGCCGTCGGCAACTAATTTTAAAAGTTTGATTAACAAATCTTTATTCATATAATTCCTCAATCAGACTAATCTCTGCCCAAATCTATTCGGGGAGATCTTGCTCATCGATGGATCCTGATTTTGATGGAGCTGTGGCTTTATCAGTTGCGGGCGATGTCTTTTTTGATAACGATTTCAGGGACCGTTTTGGCGATTTGGACAATTTTTGAATGTCGTCAATTTTCTTCTGAATCGAATCCAGCTCCTGGTTAATTGCCGTGATCTCATGCGATAGGAGGTTATGGAAACTTTTTTTGAGTTTGAAGGCCTCCAGCCCAAATGTGTCTTTATCGATTTTATCGTCTGACAGGCGGGTAATCGAGGTCTGGAGTTGGGCGGTGTCCTTTTGGGATTGCTCTACCGCGGTGGCAACTTCGGCAAGTTTTCGACTAAAGTTACCTTCCATCTTTTTGATTTCGGAGGATACCGTCTTTAATTCACTGCGAAGTCCCGTTAACGATTTTAGCTCTTTTTTAAGGGGTTTCAAAGCAGCATTGACTTTAGCAAAGGCCGCGTCCTGGCTTTTTTTATCCGCTTTGGAGCCCGCCAGATTCTTAACAGTGCTCTTGGTCTGGTTCAAATTGGCATTCAAGGATTTCAAATTTTTGTTTAAGGCATTGAGATTTTTATTTATAGCCGCCAGTTTTCCTGAAATCGTGGCATCGAAATTTTTATCCTGGGTCGACAACGTCGTCGAAAAGGTGATTAATTTTTCATTGAATTTTTTTGAGATTTCCTCAAGTTCCCTTGAGATTCTTTGGGCCTCAATAGATCCGGTATCCTGACTGCGGCCTACTCTGCCGGTGAGATCGCGATAAACGAAAAATATGGCGACTCCCATCAAAATAGGCAGAAGAATCGACAATAGTATAATCCGTTGACTTAATTTTTCAACCCGTAGATCCTTTATTTCCTCGCGATAAAAGGCTTCAGGATCTTGATCGTCTGCGTTAAATTTAAATTCGGGGGGATTTTCTTCAGCCATGGTTGATTATTCCCATTCGATTGTACTGGGCGGTTTGGAACTGATATCATAAACCACCCGATTCACGCCACTGACTTCATTGATGATCCGGTTTGAAATTTGGCCCAAAAATTTATGAGGCAGTTTAGCCCAATCGGCCGTCATCGCATCTTTACTTGTTACCGCACGAATCGCCACGATATTTTCATAAGTGCGTTGATCACCCATGACGCCCACACTCTTAATCGGCAATAGAACAGCAAATGATTGCCACAATTTCTTATAATAACCGGCTTTTTTGATTTCTTCCAGTAAAAGATCATCCACGTTGCGCAATATAGTAAGCTTTCGGGGGGTAATCTCGCCAATAATTCTGATGGCCAGGCCCGGTCCCGGAAACGGCTGACGCCAGATTAAATCTTCCGGTAATCCCAGCTCTTTACCCAGCAGGCGCACCTCATCCTTAAACAAATACTTCAAGGGCTCGATGAGTTTCAATTTCATTTTTTTGGGTAGCCCGCCAACGTTATGATGGGATTTGATAACTGAAGTTGGACCCCCAAATGCTGACACCGATTCAATCACATCCGGATACAGGGTTCCCTGGGCTAAAAAGTCTGCACCCTTTATTTTACGGGCTTCCGCCTCAAAGACTTTAATGAAAATCCGGCCGATGATTTTGCGTTTTTTTTCCGGATCCGTGACCTTGTCAAGGGCCTTTAGAAACTGAGTCCTGGCATTTACGAATCGAATATTGATGTGCAGGTAACGTTTCAGGGTAACCTTGAGCTTTTGGGCTTCATTTTTTCTCAGCAGACCATTGTCGACAAATATACAGGTCAGTTTTTTACCGATACTATTATGAATGAGAACCGCCGCCACCGAAGAATCCACACCGCCGCTTAAACCCAGGATGACTTTTTTAGGGCCTACATTTTCGCGGATGTTCTCGATGGCCTGTTTGGCAAAAGACTTCATGGTCCAGGAACGTTTGCACTCACACACGTTATGTAAAAAGTTGCGCAACATCTTTTTGCCCATTTGGGTGTGGACAACCTCGGGATGATATTGGACGCCAAAAAGATTCTTTTTGACATGCACAACAGCCGCAAATTTGGTGTTGGCTGTGGAGGCAGCTGTTTTGAAACCGGCGGGCAATTTGGTAATCGAATCAGCATGACTCATCCAGCAGGTGCTTTTTTTACTTACACCTTCAAAGAAACCTTCCGGTTTCTTTATTTCAAGCTCAGCAAATCCGTATTCACGCTTGCCGGACCGCTTCACGGTTCCGCCAAGGGCTGCCATCATAGAATGCATACCGTAACATATGCCCAATACGGGAATACCCAGTTTAAAAATAGCCCGGTCGGCTTTGGGGCTGTTCTTTTCATAAATGCTCGCCGGACCGCCGGACAGGATAATACCCTCCGGATTCAGGGACGTTATCTCCTCAGCAGTAATGTCGGGCGGTTCAATTTGGCAATACACATGGTGCTCTCGAACCCTGCGTGCGATTAACTGATTATACTGGGAGCCAAAATCGATGATCAGTATCATATTCCTTACCCTCGTTTTGCGTGAAACGGATTGCGAAAACAGGCTGAATATGTTAGACACGGCCCAAAAAGTCAACTCTAAATTTGTAAACTGGGAAATGCCTTGTATAATGAAAGAGATAAAAAAATAATCGTCCAGATCTATGAAATACAGAATCCGCAAGAAGCGGAGGAACTGATTCAAATCGGTGTTGATCACATCGGCAGTGTAATTGTTTCTGAGACTGATTGGAAAGTCTCCGGTGTGAGGGACACTATGGATCTGGTCAGTTCTTCATCAGCCAAAAGCAGTCTGATACTGCTGTTTAATTCACCGGATTCGGTATGGCGCACACTTGATTATTATCAACCTGACATTGTCCATTTCTGTGAGGCATTGACCGACCATGAAGATGTATGGAATTATTGTCGAAAATTGATTGGTTTGCAGGAAGATGTCAAAAAGCGATTTCCCCAGATCATGATTATGCGCTCCATTCCGATTGCGCAATCCGGTAAGAGCCATTCAGTGCCCACGCTTGATTTTGGAAAAATATTTGAGCCGGCCAGTGATTTTTTTCTAACTGATACGATGCTCTCAGACGAGTCGAAAACAAGTGCCGATTCCCAACCGGTTCAGGGGTTTGTGGGCATTACCGGGCAGACGTGCTGCTGGCATACAGCTGCTGAGCTGGCTTCAAAAAGCAATATCCCGGTTATACTGGCCGGTGGCATTTCACCTGACAATGTGGCCCAAGGGATCATGCAGGTCCGGCCGGAAGGTGTTGACAGCTGCACCCAGACCAATTCCCGGGATGGCCAGGGAGTACCGATTCGTTTTAAGAAAGATTTTAAAAAGTTAAAACAACTGGTTAGCGCTGTTCGCGCGGCTGAGAAGGCTATAGCGGGTTAAAAGGTTCAGGAAAAACATGTTCAGGGTTCAAAGGTTCAGAGGTTCAGAGGTTCAGGGTTGAGCCCAGCTGCTTGCGGCTGAAACGGCCAGTTTAATCCAAAAAGAAACTGAAGTTTCATATGAGGGTTATCCAAAAATCCCGATCCCCAGAACCCCCAACCCGCAACTCACTGACACTATCTTTTCAATCCGAAATCCGAATTCCGAAATCCGAAATCGAAAAGCCCAGAACGCAGAACCTACAGAAATAAGGAAATAAATAATGATTGCAAGTAGCGATTTGAGAAAAGGTCTCAAAATTGAACTGGATGGTGAACCGTATGCTATTGTGCAGTTTGAGTTTACCAAACCGGGAAAGGGTAAGGCTCTTTATAAATGCAAATTGAAAAATATGGTCACCGGTGTCCAATTCGACAAAACCTTCAGGTCTAATGATAAGTTCAAACAACCGGATCTGAATGAACAGGAAATGGAATACCTGTATTCAGATGGAGAACAATTCTGTTTCATGAATACGTCCACCTACGAGCAGGAATTTCTTACCGCCGAGCAGGTTAGTGATGCCATAAATTTTCTCAAAGAAAACACCGTTTGCAATATATTATTGTTTGAAGGCACTCCCATTGGGATATCCCTGCCAATTTTTATTAATTTAAAAGTTGAAAAAACCGAGCCCTGGGTAAAAGGAGATACGGCCTCCGGCGATTCAAAGCCGGCAACCCTGGAAACAGGTCATGTAATACAGGTGCCGCCCTTTATCGAGGAGGGAGAGCTGTTAAAAATCGATACCCGTACCGGAGAGTACGTGGAAAGGGTTAAGGAATGAGATCAAAGAAAACGCCATCCCATAGGAAGCTGCACTATGGCGTCTTTGACCTGGAAACTCAGCTTTCGGCAGCCGACGTCGGAGGATGGCACCGGGCGGAATTGATGAAGATCAGTTGCGCCGTACTTTATGATTCAAAAGCGGATCGGTACATCGATTTCATTGAAAATCAAATACACTTGTTTATTGAGCGTCTGCAGAGGTTTGACCTGGTCATCGGATTCAACATCAAACGCTTCGATTATCAGGTACTCAAAGGATACACCGACTTTGATTTTATGAAACTCAACAACCTGGATATCCTGGAAGAAATAAAAAATTATCTGGGTTTTCGTTTATCCTTGGACCATTTGGCCTCGGCAACTTTAGGCACCGCCAAAACGGCCGATGGCCTTCAGGCGCTGCGATGGTGGAAGCAGGGGCGAATTCTCGAAATCATCAAATACTGCCGACATGATGTTAAAATCACCCGGGATCTATATCGTTACGGCCAAAACAAAGGACACCTGCTCTATCTCAACAAGGCCCAAAAAAAAAT
>JAFDDW010000144.1 GCA_019310665.1 Deltaproteobacteria bacterium | reverse complement strand
CGCCAAGCCCGATTACCCCCCAACAGAAAAACCCTTTAACCGGCGATCCCTATCCGGTTCCCGATGAGATGAGCACCTTTGACATTCAGCATGTGATTACCGGCTTTGTGGAAACAGCCAGAGGCGCCATCGAGGCCGGCTTTGACGGTATCGAAGTGCATGGTGCCCATGGATATTTGATAAACAATTTCCTGTCTTCTTATTCCAACCGCAGAACCGATGAATACGGCGGCCCTGTTGAGAATCGATACCGTTTTGCCCACGAGATCATTCAGGCTGTACGCCAGGTAGTTCCGCCGGACCGATTGCTGATCTTCAGAATTTCTAACTGGGGCGTAGCCGACATGGAGGTATCCCTGTTCGAAGACAGGTCGGAATGGCAGCAGATTATAAAGATGCTGTCAAAGGAGCCCATCGATGCCATCTCCGTTTCTACCTATGGTTACAGCGCGAAAGCCTTTGGCACGGATCAAACCATGGCCCGGATTACGCGCGAAGTGACAGATTTGCCCCTTATGATATGTGGCAAGATTTATGATCGCGCCACTGCAGAGGATGCGCTAAAGGATGCCGATATAATTCTCAGTGCCAAATCGATCCTGTTAAATCCCAACTGGGCTGAAGATATTCGCCAGAGCAAAGAACTTCGCCTGTATAAATCCGAGGACGCCAATGTCGCCTACACCGATGAGCCCCTTCCTTAATCACGGAAGGTAATCTTCGCGAACCGGAGAAAAAACTTCGATCACCACTGAATCCTCCAGGGCATCCACAGAATGCTCGGCATTACCGGGTATGCACCAGCTGTCACCGGTTTCCACTTCCAATATCTCATCTTCGACCTTGAACCGGAGCTTTCCGGATACCATAAATCCTGTCTGCTCGTGGGGATGGGCGTGAGGTGGAATCGCGGATCCTTTGGCGATACTGAATTGGCCCATCAATGTTTTTTCGCCATGCACCAGGGTACTCAGATGCACACCTTCCACAAGCTGCCGCTTGTCTGCGGTCCCCTTTTTGCAAAACATCTTACACCTCTTCTATTAACCTTTTCATCATCACCGCATCTTCATAGGGCTTCGGCGATTCGCTAATAATAGTAATATCCGGATTGCGCTTAACCAATTCCCTGGCCAGAGGCTCAAAAAATTCTTTGGTGGTTCTTATATGTTTTCTCGTGGTTCTTATATGTTTTCTCTCGCCTTTGGGGCCATACTCTATGCCGGAAAAATGGGCGTGAAATTTTTTGGGCAGTTTTTTTAAAATTCGAGCATAGTCAATGTCTCCCTGCTGCCTGGCATACAGGTGGGAAAAATCAACGGTAATCCCGCAGCCGGTATCCTTTTTCAGTTGCAATAGCTCTGCCAGCGATCCGAACTGGGACGGTTTGCCGGTGACTTCCGGACACAATTTCACCTGCCACTTTCGACGGGCTATCTGCTTTTGCAATCCAACCATCGCTTTTTTGATCCGCTCATAGGTTTGCTCAGCGGTTCTTGTTTGATAAAAACCGGCATGGAAGGTCACGTTTCGGGCACCCATGGCATGGGCTCTCTGGCAGGAGTCCAGAATCCGTTTCTTGCTGGCGGCAAGCTTTTCTTTTTCCTCCGAGGCCAAATTGATATAGTAAGGCGCGTGCACCGAAAGCAGGATGCCTTTTTCTCCGGCCAGGATGCCGACCTCTTTTGCGGTTTTAAGATCCATCCGCACGCCATAGGTAAACTCAACCTCCATGCAGTCCAGATCCATCTCGGCGCACTTGCTCACACCCTTCAAATTTCCCAATCCGCATGAACCAGCGGGACCGACTCTGATCAATGTCTTACCTTCCTATTGGATGAATTACGTATTTCCATTTCCACTGCCACTTCATCATGAATAATATAATGCACCAAAGACAATATTAAAAGATCTTTGGATTGCATTCCATGGCTAAATATTATATTGCAGCCCACATAGGGATTATTTCACAGGAGGAACAAAGCATGAAAAAGGATACCCAGTGTGTTCACAGCGGCACCTTTATTGATCCGGAAACAAAAGGACTTAACACACCAATTTATACCTCTTCTTCATATGAGTATCTTGATGCACCGGAAAATGTCTATCCCCGCTATTTTAATACCCCCAACCAAAAATCGATCATTGAAAAATTGTGCGCCCTGGAAAACGCAGAAGACGGTCTGGTTTTCAGCTCCGGTATGGCGGCCATCAGTACGGTGCTATTTACTTTTCTGAACAGCGGAGATCACATCGTTTTGCAAAGAGACATATATGGCGGTACCCACCATTTTGCCACGGCCGAGTTTGACAGATTCGGCATCGAATATTCATTTGCATCCGGCGCCATAGAAGAGATCGAAAATGCCGTCCGCGAAAATACCAGGATCATTTACATTGAGACGCCGTCCAACCCGTTGTTGATAATCACCGATATTGAAGCGGTCGTCCAACTTGCCAGATCAAAAAATGTCCTGACCGTCATTGACAATACCTTTGCCACGCCGATCAATCAAAATCCCCTTGATTTCGGCCTTGATATTGTTACCCACAGCGGGACCAAGTATATCGGCGGTCACAGTGATATTTGCTGCGGTGCCGCCCTAACCTCTAAAGAGTTGATTGCCAAAATTAAACCGTCGGCGGCCAATTTCGGTGGCAATCTGAATGCCATGACCTGTTATCTGATTGAAAGGAGCCTTAAAACCTTGGGTATCCGGGTCGAAAAACAAAATATAAATGCGCTTCAAATCGCCCGGCACCTGCAGGCAAATCCCCTCATTCGAAAAGTGTATTACCCCGGCCTGGAAGACCATCCGGGTTTCGATATTGCCAGAAAGCAGATGAGGAACTTTGGCGGGATGCTGTCATTTGAACTGGACACCCAAAAAATTGACCCCCATCGATTTCTCAAAAATCTCAAGTTGATCACACCGGCACTCAGCCTGGGTGGGGTTGAAACCATTATCTGTGCGCCGGTAGCCACATCTCACCAAAAAATGACGGATGCAGAACGCGCGGAACTTGGCATCACCGACAGCCTGCTGAGGCTATCAGTGGGCATTGAGGATGCGGATGATATCATGGCGGATATTGACCAGGCAATCAATCAATAGCGAATTCTATATCAGCGTGCTGGTCACAAAGACTTTTTCGTATTGGCTGTAACTCTGCAACAGGCGCTCGCCCAGTATTTTTGAAAGGTTTTCAAAAAAGATATATCCGTCGGCCGGATTTTTCTTCAGGATTTCTCTCAATTTTCCGGCCCCTACCTTGTGCAATTCTACCGGCATGGTACACTCGGCGGAGGCCGAATAAGCTTCACGCCCCACAAGGCCGGACCAGCCGATGATCTCGCCCGGTCGGCTGACATAGTGGACAACCTTGCCGGTTTCACCCAGGTGTAATTTAACCCGCCCCATCAGCAGAAAATAAAAATGCCAGGCCGGATCTCCCCTCAGAAATATATAAGTTCCCTTCCCGTAGGATTCCAGTACGGCGATGTCCATAATTTCGTTTATACAGTCGCTGCTCAACCCCCTCAAGAGATCAGCCTTTTGAACATCCATCCTTCCTCCTCCCCTGCATGAGCTTAAAAGATCAAATTTTTATATTCGGATGTAAGATGCATTTTTGAGATAGGTTTTAATAACCAAAGGATGGATAGAAGGTCAAGCATAATCATTTCGAATAAGGGGCTCTTAATCCCTTCAACTATTGGGGGACCACAGTCTAAATTGTCGTCGACAGCTTAATTCACAGGCTCTTTAAGCTTCTTAATTCTTTCGCGGACAAAATCATATTCGAGCCAGTCGTCCAGAAAGGACCCAATCGCTTCTTTATAATACCTGGCAGCTTTTTTCTGGTCTCCGGAGCTTTCATCCCAAAAACCCATAATGGTGTATGCGGTAATAAGCTTTTCAGGGCTTTCTCCCGCCATTTCTTTCAAGGCCTTCTCGGTTTGTTTTCCCAGAAGGTATTCACTGATAGTTAAAAACCAGGGATCCCTTATCCGGCGTTCAAATTCTTCCAGATTTTCGCGGGCCTTTTTGTCTTTTTCCTGGTAGTTTAAAATACATGCCTCAAGAAGCCCGATACCCATGCGCCGCCCATTTTGACGGGCCCCGGTGTTTAAAAGGGCCTGAATGTATCCCAGGGATTTGGGCCAGTCTTCATCAGCGGCGCTGTAATAAATCATCGCGGACAGGATGCTGCGATTGGCAGGCAGTATTTCATAGGTTTTCTCCAGCGCCTGCAGCTTGTCTTTTAAGGTGGCCGTTGTATCGGCAATTTTCAAATACAACCCAACCAACTGCTCTGCGCGTTCGGCTTTGGCTTTTTGCCCTTCTTTAACGGTCTGGTCAAATTCCTTTATTTCGGCCTTATATTTGTTCCACTGGGTTTCTGTTTTGAGTACGGCGCGGCGTTGCTTCTGAGACTGCTCCAGCCGGGCGCTGGCAAGATAAAATTCCCAGGCGTCGGTACCGGCTGAAAGCACCGCCTGCTGTAGAAGTTTTTCCGCTTGCTTCCATTCCCCGCGTTTTGAATGCATGAGACCGACAGTATAGTACAACCAGCTTTTTTCCGATGCATTATACCAGCTTTGTAAAGCGGTTTGTTCATCAACCAATCCTTCTAAAACCCATGCCAGATATCCCTGAAATTCAGCCGGCGATTGCCAATCTACAGCTATCATATATTGGCGTTGGCTGCTGTCTTTTAGATCACCCGCCAGATAATCAATCAGATATAACATAAATCTTGCCGCATAGTCCTGGGCATCCATTGAGAGGGCTTGAGAAAATAGTTTCCGGGCCCCTGCATAATCAGCAGAACAAAAATGCATCATTGCGGCAGCCGTATTCAATGCCGGTTGCAGACCTTTGGCGAGTTTCTCGTCGGCTAGTTCGGCTGCATCGGCCCACCGGCCTTCTGCAGCAATATCACGGATTTTTTTCAGGTCGTCTTCCGCGGAAAAATCCAGCACACCGTTCCATTTAACCTGGCCGGCTTTAAGCTCAATTAGCAAATCCACCGCTTTGGTAATCGGCAGCACCATCCCCATATCCCACACGGGTGTGGCCACGGGCATAAATCCCAGCTGGCTCCAGTCCACAGCAACACCGGAGACAATACCGATTACTTTGCCGCGGGCATCTATAATGGGGCCCCCGCTGTTTCCGCCGTGAAGAGAGGTATCTATCTGAATTAAATTCTCAAAAGTGCGTCTCACATTACCGCGGGTGACACTGACATTTATCGTGTCGGCCTGGGTGCGACGGCCCAGGGGAAAACCCAGGGCAAGAATCGGTGAAAGCTTGCGTATTTTTTGGGGATCCATCCCCAGGTCAATCGGCAGAGGCTTCAACCCATCGGGAACATGATCAATTTTAAGTACGGCAAAATCATGCTTGAGGGGAGAAGTAACCAATTGTCGCGTTTGCACAAGCGGCTTGGCGACCCCGGCGATGGTTAGCCGTGGTTCTCCTTCCGTGCTGTAAGCAATGTCGGTGAAATAAACATCTGCCAGTTCCGGGTCCGGCAACATGCGGGCGCCCTGGTTAAAGGCTTTGGCACCTTCAAACCACAAAAAGATGCGGAATTTGAAAACGGGCGTCGTACCACCGGCTTTGAGCTGTTCGGCCGTTGCAAAAAGATTGGTGTCGTCCAGCCAGGGGCACACCACGTGGCGGCCGGTCAGCAGATAGCCGTCGCTGTCGACCAGAAACGCCGTTCCTTCGGACATGTTATGGTAATATTGGGAGCCATCAACCTCCAGCCAGTATTCGGTAACCAAAAATGCAATTGACTGGGCATACTTGTTGGCATAGGTTTCAAATCTGGAGGTACCATTTTCTTCCGGTTGGTATAATTGATACCAGGCCAGAAAACCTGCAATAATCAATATAACAACAGCTGCCGCCAGCAGTTTGACGATTTTATTAAGTCTGGTAATCGTGCGTACCGGGGCTTGCTCAGGTGCGGCAAGTTCCGCTTCAATTTTTTCAGCTTCAACTTTTTTAATCTTGTCCAAAGATTCTGCAACTTCGGCCATGGAACGGGGCCTCATATCCGGATCATCCGCCAGCATGACCTTTAAAAGAACGTTCAGTTCGGAGGGAAGCTCCAGATCATCAATTTTAGGCAGAAATTCCCTGGTTTCAAGATCAGCCGTCAGCAGTTCAACAAAGATTTTTGCCAATGACCAGATATCGCTGCGGTAGTCAAGAGGACGCTGATTAATAATGTCCGGGTGGCAATCCAGCAGATTCTTGAGCATGGGACCCGGCCGGTTGAGTTTCGGATCAAAGAAACGGGATAGCTTATAGTCGATTTTAATCGTAAATTCTTCCCGGTCGTCTTTGATCACGATGATGTCATTTAAAATCAGGTGAGGGATAAAATGACCCTGTTCGTGGAGAACAGCAAGGATGGAGGCCATCTGGTAAAACAAGTCGATGAGTACCTCACGGTCCCGAAGCTGCCCGGAGGCAAGCAAAGACCCCCAGCTTTCGGTGTTGATCCACTCGCTGATTCGATACCATAAACCATCGGAGGAGCGTCTGATGGCATGGTGTCTTACAAAGCCTTCCCCCGGAAGTTTCCTGAGTTCCTCCAGTTCGCGTTTGAGCCTCCAGACAACATCTTCATCGACTCCGGATTCAGGGGTAAACAAGCGGATCATGACCAGTTCCTGGGTGCGTTCGCGAATAGCCCGGCAAAGAAAGCTGGAGTGACCCTCGTGAAGAACATCGACAATCCGGTAGTCATCAATATACTTTCGTCCTTCACCAATTACGGTACCGCAGGTGGGACAGGTGGTGATTTCTTCCGCCACCGATTGATCACATTTTGGGCAAAGTTTCATAGGTCGAAAACCTAAAGGACGAAGACTGGACCGATGGAAGAATTACGCGCTCTGATCAGGATGTTATAAGGATTGAATATTTGTACTCTTATCAGTATATTATAGGTAACCGTCAGAGAAGTGTCAAGCGATCCGACACCTTCCCAATGATAGATATAAATGGTATAGATAGAAACTGTTTCAATATTTTATCTAACATCTAACCCGAATAAACCGGAAAATGCCTAAA
>JAFDDW010000143.1 GCA_019310665.1 Deltaproteobacteria bacterium | reverse complement strand
TACCTTCAAAGAAGTGGGTCGACTGGCCAAAGAAGGCTGCAAGGCATTTGTGAGGGTTCACTGTGAGAATGCGGAAATTTTCTTTAAGATGAAAGAGGAATTTCTGGAAGAAGGCATTGAACCGGCATCCTGGAATGAAGCCAGACCGCGGGTTTGTGAAACCGAAGCCATGCGAAAATGCCTGTATCTGGCCGAGGTGACAGAGTGTCCGCTATATGTGGTGCACATGACGATTAAAGAGGGTGTTGACCTCATAAATAAAGCCCGGGCCAAAGGCGTGAATGTGGTTGCCGAAACATGTGTCCAATATTTAACGCTGAATACTGATAATGTCGATCGGGACTAAAAGATGGCACCATTGATGTGGTTGCAACCGACCATGCCCCGGTCCCCAAGGAGCTAAAAAAGAATCTTTGGGATGCCACCCCCGGTATTCCGGGTGCCGAAATGTTTTTACCCCTCATGTTAAGTGAGTGGGTCAACAAGGGAAAATTTTCTTTAGGAAAACTGGTCGACGTTTGCTGTTATCGCCCGGCAAGGCAATTTGGTCTTGCGCCGCGCAAAGGAACCCTGACGATCGGATCTGATGCGGACCTGGTTTTTATTGATTTAGATAAGGAGGCTGTTGTACCCCAAGAGCCGGTTTATTCCAATACCGACTACTCGATTATTGCCGGCCGCAAAATAAAAGGCTGGCCGATATTAACCATGCTAAGAGGACGTATCGTCGCGCAGGATGGAAAGGTGGTGGCGGAAACCGGAGATGGGAAATATCTAGCGGGAAAATAAAAAATGAACATTGAACGTCCAACATCGAATAATGTATTCTGTCAATTTAAAGTGGATTTTTAAGCAACCAGTTATTTAATAATTCGGGAGGACAATGATGAGTTCAGAAACACTGATTTATGAAAAAGAAGATTTTGAGGAAGGGTCGATGGTCACCATTACCATGAACAAGCCGGAGACGCTGAACGCGTTGAATATTGAATTCAGCCGTGAAATTGATGATGCCTTTACCGAGGTAGAACATGACGACGATGTAAAAGTGGTTGTTATCAAAGGGGCCGGCAAGGCGTTTTCAGCCGGATATGATCTTGGACGGGTATACTTTGTTTACGGCGGTGGCACCGGAAAACCGGAAGACAAGAGCCGGCGGCCCAGTCAGCGGTCGCGGCTGGCCTACGATCGCTGGCGCTCGGAAAGTTTGCGGAGAATATTTCTTTTAGACAAGATCACCATCGCCCAGGTGCACGGATACTGTATCGGGGGCGGATTATATATGTCCCTTTGTTGTGATATGACCATTGCTGCGGAAGACGCCAAGATCGGGCATTCAGAGCAACGGCTGGGGTTTTCCGGCACCATGTATGTCTTTCCGATTGAAGTTGCGCTGATCGGCCAGAAACGTGCCCGGGAGCTTCTTCTAACAGGGAAATTAATCGATGGGACGGAAGCCGAAAGAATTGGATTGGTCAATCAGGTCGTTCCGGCCGATCAGCTCGAAGCGGAAACCAGAAAGCTTGCCAGATCGATGACGCTGCTGCCACGGGACGGAATTGCCATCGGAAAAGCGACGGCGCGCCTGGCCTATGATTCAATGGGACTCAGCTCCGCTTTTGGTCAAGGCTACATGAGCCATACTCTGTTTACGAATATAAGATATGAACCAGGTGAATTTAATTTCATAAAACGTAGAAGAGATGTCGGCATGCGAGAGGCGTTTAAGGAAAGAGATGCAAGATATAAGGACCTGATCGATTAGTATCTTAGAAATTATTTTTCATGCTGAAAATATCAGACGTTGATCATAAAGACGGAGCGAAGCGACACCGCAATTTTAGGCACTTTAGAGCATTTTAGGCATTTTAGGCACTTGTCCGGATTGGGATATGTAGGAATGGTTAAATCCATGAATATAATATTGCATACCACACTTGGAGGTTGTTTATGAAACGCTTTGATTACATCAGGCCCGGCAATATGGCAGATGCCATTGCCGCCCTGCAGGCCAATGATGAACCGTATTTGCTTGCCGGGGGAACGGACCTGCTGATTGGGATGAAGACCAATGCCGTAAAGCCCAAATGCCTCATCGATTTGAAAGGCATCCCCGGTATAGATTGCATTGAATACGATAACGGTTTCAAATTAGGGGCGCTTACGACCGTGCGGGATGTTGAAGTTTCACCGCTTATCCGGGAAAAGATACCCGCGTTGAGCGAGGCGGCGGCAACCCTGGGCTCCATCCAGATAAGAAACCGGGCCACCATCGGCGGCAATTTATGCCATGGGTCCCCGGCGGCAGATATGGCCGCCATTCTTCTGGCAATGAATTGCGAATTACAAATGGCCACTGGCAACGGTGCAAAAACAATGGGTCTCGACCAGTTTTTTACCGGACCCAACAGTACCGTACTGAACCGCAACGAGGTCTTGGCGCAAATCATTATTCCAAAAGAAATCGGGCAGTTTAAAGGCATCTACCTGAAACACGGACCCCGCAAAGCCATGGATATCGGTATCGTCAACATCGCGATTCTATTGGATGCAGACGTCAGCAGTGGTTTTTGCAATCAGATTATGATTGCACTGGGAGCAGTGGCACCCCGGCCGATCAGGGCCAAAAAGGCCGAAGCCCTGTTGAACGCAAACAGATTGACACCTGAGTTAATTCAGGAGGCGGCCGAGGCGGCATCGGACGAAGCAACGCCTATTTCCGATTTTCGGGCTTCCGCCGGTTACCGCAAGGACCTGGTAAAGAATTTAGTCGCCAAGGGAATTGATCAAATATTAAATTCCAAAGATCCGTCATAACCGTTTTTCGTCCTACTTCCCTTGACGGTGTTTATCTTTAAAAGGGAAGGCCGTTTAGCGATCAAAATCAAGGGGGCAATATGGAGAGCAAGCACCGAATTCAAATCACGGTCAACGAAGAAGAACACGATCTCCTGGTTCATCCAAACCGGACCCTGCTGGATCTTTTAAGGTATGATCTGGGCTTAACCGGTACCAAAGAAGGCTGTGACGAAGGAGACTGCGGCGCCTGCACGGTTATCGTTAACGGGAAGGTGATGACATCATGCCTTGTCCTGGCGGTTGAAGTGGATGGCGCTGCCATAACCACTATTGAAGGGTTGCACCAAGGCGACGAGTTGCATCCGATACAGCAGGCGTTTGTAGACAGCGGTGCCGTCCAATGCGGGTTTTGTACACCGGGCATGATTTTAACAACCAAGGCGCTGTTAGATGAAATTTCCGATCCCTCAGAGGATGAAATTAAACACTACCTGGAAGGAAATTTATGCCGCTGCACCGGATATACCAAAATTCTGGATGCCGTCAACAATGCTGTCCAATTATTGAAATGAGGACATCAGAAAAGGAGTATTGAAAATGGCTAATTTCTCCATCGTCGGAAAACGAATCCCTCACCGGGATGCCGTTGAAAAAGTGAAAGGCAGCGCAATTTTTACCTCCGACATCAAGCTAAGCGGCATGCTGCATGGCAAAATTTTAAGAAGCCCCGTACCCCACGCGAAGATACGTAATATCGACATTTCAAAAGCAGTAAAACTCAAGGGTGTTAAAGCCATTCTTACATCCAAAGACGTGCCGCTGATAAAATACAGCATTTCACCCACCTGGGCCGACAAGTTGATTTTAGCCGATACAAAAGTGCGATATATCGGTGACGAAATCGCCGCCGTGGCCGCCGTGGATGAAGAAATTGCCGAAGAGGCACTGGAATTAATTGAGGTGGACTGGGAAGAATTGCCTGCTGTTTTCGACCCGCTCGAGGCCGTTCAACCGGGCGCACCCCGGCTGCATGACGAAGTGGAGAATAATATATCTAAAACCATGTCGATGGAATGCGGTAGTATCGAGGAGGGCTTTGCCGAAGCGGATGTGATCCTGGAAGATACATTTCAAACCCAGGCGCAGTCCCATTGCAGTCTTGAAACCCACTGCTGCATTGCGACCTGCAGCCCCACCGATGACGTTAAAATGTGGGTCAGTACCCAGGCGCCGCATCCACTGCGGCAAAGACTGGCGGCGACCTTAAATATTGATGCGGCCAAGATTCATGTTAGCGCACCGTTTATCGGCGGGGCCTTCGGCAACAAGATCGATCTGGAGCCCGCCCAGGCGCTATGTGTACTTTTAGCCAAAAAGACGGGCAAACCGGTCAAAATAGAACACTCGCGCAAAGAGCAGTTCATTGCCACCCGCATGCGGCATCCGACCCGCTGTAAACTGAAATTTGGCGTCAAAAGAGATGGAACCATCGTTGCCAAACAGGCGGAAGTGGTTTTGGATAACGGGGCTTATAACAGTCACGGTCCCGCGGTTTTAGCCTACCATAATGTCATGTTCTCCACCCTGTACCGCGTCAAAAATATTAAATACGACGGCCGCCTGGTGTATACCAACAAAAACTGGGGAGGCGCCTGCCGGGGATACGGCGATCCGCAGGCCTCTTTTGCCCAAGAAGTAATGCTGGACATGATTGCCGAAGAACTTAAAATGGATCCTATTGACCTGAGATTAAAAAATGCCAATATCCCCAACGAGGTAACCGCCAATGCGGTTCAAATTACCAGCTGCGGACTCAAGGAATGTTTAACCCAGGCCCGGGATAAGTCAGAATGGACCACCAAAAAAGCCCACAAGCAAAAGTACCGCGGGATAGGCGTTGCGGCCATGATTTATACGGGTGGCGGCAGCATCGGATCCGGTTTTAATTATTCCGGGGCGACATTGCAGATGAATGCGGACGGCACTTTTCACCTGTTGATGGGTGCCTTGGATATCGGTCAGGGCTCCAATACGGTCTTGACCCAGATGGCGGCTGAAATCATGGGGGTTGATCCGGAATCTATCAGCCTGACGACGGCCGACACGGATACGACCTTTCCCTGTATGGGCACCTTTGGATCACGTGTCACCTTTTGCGCGGGAAGCGCTGTAACCGAAGCCGCCCACGGTCTTAAAAAGCAAATTTTGGAAACTGGGGCCGAAATGCTGGAAGCCAATATCGACGATCTGGAAATGAAAGAAAAAAAGGTTTTTGTCAAAGGCAGTCCGGATCGATCGCTTTCCTATGCCGAAATAGGCGCCGCCTCTTTTTATAAGAAGAAAAAACCGCTGGTCGCCCACGGGTATTATAATGGGCCGGAGGTTCCCCCTGAGTTTAACCCGGTAACTTACGAAGGATACCCGTCACCGGCCCTGGTTTTTGGTACTCACCTGGCGGAGGTCGAAGTTGATCCGGCTACGGGTAAGGTTGAAGTCCTGAATTTTGTGGCCGCCCACGATTTGGGAAGGGCCATCAATCCCCTTTTAGTGGAGGGTCAAATTGAAGGCGGCGCTGTGCAGGGCATTGGCTGGGCCTTAATGGAAAATCTTCAATTTGAAAACGGAGAGGTTGTTAATCCCAATTTTCATGATTATAAAATGCTGACCATTAAAGATGTCCCCAAAATATCGTCTCTGCTGGTAGAAACGGTTGATCCCAACGGTCCCTTCGGTGCCAAAGGAATCGGGGAGTGCGCCATGGTGCCCACCGCACCCGCAATTGTGAACGCGATCTATGACGCCGTGGGGGTAAGAATCAAGGACCTGCCGGCTACGACCGAAAAAGTTTTTCAGGGCCTTAAAACCCAAGGCTAAGACGAGGAGAATCCAATATGAACCAGACGCTTGACGGAATTAAAGTCGTTGAGCTGGCCCAGTATATTTCAGGTCCCTACTGCGGAATGCTGCTTGCCGGATTGGGCGCGCAGTTGACGAAAATCGAAGAACCTGCGGCTGGAGATATATCCCGGCGCTGCGGCCCGTTTCCCAAAGACAATCCCCATACGGATAAAAGCGGTCTGTTCCATTATTTAAACCGTAACAAGCATGGCATAACGCTGGATATTGGCAACTCTACCGGACGTGAAATACTCCTGGAGCTGATTAAAGACGCCGATGTGCTGGTCGAAGACATGCTGCCCCGGGTGGCGCAAAACCTGAAACTGGATTATCGACACCTGCAAGAGGTCAATCCCGGACTGATCGTTGTCTCCATCACCCCTTTTGGTCAGACCGGTCCCTATAAAGATTATAAGGCCTATGCTATCAATGCGAGTGCCCTGGGCGGTATGAGCACCATCGTAGGGATGCCCCAGCGCGAGCCGCTGACCCCACCCTTTGCCCTGGGCCACTTCCAAACCGGAATTATTGCCGCCAATGCCATCATGTTCGCATTAATGGCCA
>JAFDDW010000142.1 GCA_019310665.1 Deltaproteobacteria bacterium | reverse complement strand
CCGGGTCGGGGATTCTATTGTTGTAACAGAGGATGGTTTCGAATATTTAACGCCCTATCCAAAGCACCTGCGTATCCTCTGAAAACTGTTACACATCTTCATAGATCTCAGAATTTCTACTGTATTTCTGCATGAAAGCGCCTAAAAGCCTTCAACTTGTTTCGGAAGGTAATCTTCACAGCTGCCTTCGCGGTAAACATCGGTCGTCGAACAGTGCAGACCACCGCCGAACGGATAGGCATCTCTAAATGGTACCGGGATAACTTCAAACCCTAATTTATCAAGCTGTTCCAGCTGATGGACCTCACTGGCTTCAGCGCAAACAGTTTTCGGATCCAATACCAGAACGTTCATGGACAGCCAGACGCTCGAATAACACAACGGTGGTGGATTCTCATGGGCCGGCCGGGCCGCTTCGACGATTTCCCAACCATTGATTTCAAAAAGCTTACGATGCCCCGGCAAGGCCTCGCGATTCGGATTATTCAAAAGTAAACCGGGACGTAGAGGTACAAAGGTGCAGTCAATGTGAATTGGATAGGGGTCCCCCGGAAAGTTCATACCATGGATTCTCAAATCGGGAAAATGCCGCCGCAGCCAGTCAATACCGGCCAGATTGGCGGTGAATCCGTGCTGGACAATAATGTCTTTGCCCATCCGGGCTAACTCGGCCGCATCAAAAAGGGGCTCGACTTCGGTGGTCACGAAATCTCTGGCGGCTGTCAATTTCAACCGATCCTCGATGGTCATGACCCTGCTGAGATAACCCTCCTTGTAGGACGCGTCCGTTAAACGCGGTTTAGGAGCCGATTCCCAGCGCATATGGGGATCTTCTTTGAAATATTGCTCAAGCAGGGGACGATAGCACAGATATTCAAACCAGCGACAACGGTAAGACATGGTGGCTTCAAGCATTTCATTACCAACCGTTGCAATTACATCCCGGGGCGGCATGCAGCCGAACATGGACTGGGTTTCAAAGTCCGGCGTCCGGGCCGGCTCACTAAAATCGAGCGGCGTTGGCCGATCCACACGAATGCCTCTTTTTTTGAGGATATCCGCAAAATTGTCAAGTTGAACGTTGGCTTTATCCACCGTTTCCTGCGGTCTAGGTCCCCATTTACCTGTCATATCGCTGTCAATGGGTACTTTGCACTCCACCGCCGGTTCCGCGGGTGGTATCATGCAGCCGTCGGCAACCCCAACGATGACATGCTTCAGCGGATCCCATTCGTTCCAGGAATTCACAATAGTTTTGCCCTCTTCTGCCATAATTGACCTCCTTTATGAATTAACAATCAGAAAAATTCATCATGATTTGATATTCTGCAAACGAATCGCAGCCGCATAGCGATGCGCATCCATGCCTTCGAACCTGGCCTGGGTTTCAGAGTATTTCGCCAGTTTCACCGAGGCCGCCGGGGTCGTTTCCATGTGAGTCATGATTTTTAAAAACATCCCCACCCACAGACCGCCGGTGTAACGGGCAGCACCCCCGGTGGGCAGTGTGTGGTTGGGTCCGGCGACTTTGTCGGCAAAAACTTCAGCCGTATTTTCACCGATAAAGGCTGAGCCATAGTGTTTGAGCATGGCCAGAACCTGTCTGGGCTGACCGGTGTGAATCTCCAGGTGCTCGGGGGCGTATTCATTGGCGTATCTTGCGGCATCTTCTATATTATCGACAACCACCACCACACCTTTGTCTTCCCACGAAGCTCTGGCCACCTCTTCGGTGGTCAGTTCTTTGAGCTGGCGCTCGATTTCCGCCAGGGTTTGGCGGGCCAACGATTCTGAAACCGTAACGAGACAACCCCGCGCATGGGGGTCGTGTTCGCATTGCGCCAGCAGATCAGCGGCCAGGTAGTCGGCCCGCGCAGTATTGTCGGCAATGATCAGAACCTCGCTGGGACCGGCAAGAAAATCAATGCCGACGGTCCCGAAGACCTGGCGTTTGGCTTCCATAACGAATTGATTTCCCGGTCCGACAATCAGATCCACACGGGGAATTAGTTCAGTCCCGTAAGCCATTGCGCCAATGGCCTGGGCTCCGCCAATGCAGTAAATTTCGTCAACTTCCATTTTGTGCAGGGTGTAAAGAATTCCGGGATTAATTCTGCCTTCACGGCCGGGAGGGCTGCAGGCCACCACACGATCGACACCCGCCACTTTTGCCGGGATCACCGACATAACAGCCGCCGTGAGACAGGGATAGCGGCCGGCTGGGACGTAACAGCCGCAGGAATCCACGGGAACGATGCGATGCCCCATGCGCATGCCCGGCCCGATCTCTTTGTCAAATTCCACCATACTCTCTTTTTGGGCCCGGGCAAACGCGCTCACCTGGGAAATGGCGAAATCAAGTTCCTCGATGACATCCGCTGGAAGCTCATCCACTGCCCCGGCAGCCTGTTCGGAAGTAATCCTGAAGGATGGTGGGTCATAGTTATCGAATTTTTTTTCGAAATATCGAAGAGCACTGTCCCCCTTTTCTTTTACCTCCGCAAGAATGGAGCGCACTGTCTCCTGAAGATGAGCTTCATCCTCTTCGGTCACCGGTTTGGCATTTTTGATCTCATAATAATACATATTGGCTCCGGGTTACTCTCGCATGATTCAACTTGGGTTCGTTTATAGAAGGCGGATTTGTTTGTCAATAAAGATCTTTGGCACCGGGGGAAGAATTTTCGGCAAATTTGAGCCTAGCCCACCGCTTTGCCCGCGGGGTTCTTTATTCTTACTGGTAGGTTTCAAATGGATAAACAGGGGTGATCAGCGTTTTCCAAAAGCGCATGACGCGCCGGATGACGGCGAAGTGATGTTTTATAGAGATTCTCAAAAAATCCTTGCGGTATTCCAATGTTTTTTCTACAATTACTTATACCGCAATTCCGTATTCCGAAACATCATTATGGTCATCGAATTCGACAGGCAACAGGGGCTGAAAAAATAAGTCCCTTAACCAAGAAAGGAGGTGCATCATTGAAACGCTATCTGCATGCCGGTAAAAAACAAAACGGCGGTTTGGGTTTTCAGGTTTTCACCGAAGATGAGCTTAATGAAATTCACCGGGCCACCCTTGAGGTCCTGGAACACACCGGGCTGTTTTTTGATGATGAAGAAGCCCTGGAAGTTCTTGACGGCGGCGGGGCGGTGATAGACAAAAAAAACAGGGTTGCCAAATTTCCTTCATCTGTGGTGGAAGATGCCATCGATTCGGCGCCTTCAAAAATCCTGCTGGCCGGCCGCAATCCCAAGCACGACTACGTCATGGAGCGCAACCGGGTGGGGTTTACCAATTTCGGAGAAGGGGTGTACATAAATGACCTGTATACCGGAGAACACCGGGAAACCACGAAAGCCGATGTGGCGGCCTCGGCTCTCATCGCCGACTATTTAAGTGAAATCGATGTCTATGAACGGGCTGTCGGTGCCGGCGATATGCCCCCCCAGACGGTACAGCTTCATAACGCCGAAGCCTGGCTGCCGAATACGTCCAAACACGGATTTATGGGATCCGGCAACGGTTATTTAACCAAAAAGATTGTTGATATGGCAGCCGCTATTGCCGGGGGCAGGGATAAGTTACGGGAACGACCCATTATTTCGTTTCTTACCTGTCCCGTCAGCCCGCTGAAGTTTATCAAAGACAGCTGTGAAATTATAATGGAAACCGCCCGGGCCGGTCTGGCGATCAATGTATTATCCATGGCCATGGCCGGGGGGTCGTCGCCGGTCACCCTGGCCGGCACTCTGGTGGATCACAACGCCGAAGTCCTCGGCGGGCTTGTCCTCAGCCAATCTACCTGCAAAGGGGCGAAATTTATCTATGGCAGTTCCACCACGGCAATGGATTTGAGGTTGGCCACCGCATCGGTCGGATCTCCGGAGTGTGCGCTGATCAATGCAGCGGTGGCCCAGATGTCGACCTATTATCTGCTGCCAAGCTGGGTGGCCGGCGGGTAGGGCGACAGCAAAGTGTGTGATGCCCAGTCCGGTCACGAAAAAACCCTCACAGGCCTGCTGCCGGCGTTGGCAGGTGCCAACCTGATTTACGGCCTGGGGATGATCGAAATGGGCATGACAATTGATTTCGGCCAGCTGGTTATGGACAATGAATTCGCCAAGATGATCAAGTTCGTATTGCAAGGGATCCCTGTTAATGATGAGATGCTGGCAACGGACGTCATCCATGAAATCGGTATCGGAAAAGATTTTCTCGGTCACATAAGTACCCTCAACCACATGAATTCCCAATCCCAGCCAAAGCTGATTGACCGCCGAATGCGGCAAAGATGGCAAGCCGCGGGAGGCACGGATATATATCAACGGGCTCTGGAAGAAGCGCGGCATATTCTAAAAACCCACAAACCGGATCCATTGCCCGACGATGTTCTGGCTACCATGCGCGCAATTGTCGAAGAAGCCGAAGAAGAGTTGGGGGTGATCATGCCTAAGGCGGATAAGTAAAACCTGGAACCGCATTAAAAGGAGGTCTCATGGAAAAAATCATGACGCGGATGGGCGACGGGTTTCCCGTTGAAATGAGTGAAAGCGAGATCCGCAGTGATCTGGCAGCCGGAACGGAAGATGCGGCCGATCGCGGCAAGATAGCCCCGCTTTCCAAAGAAGAACTGCAATATTTGTATGATCTTTTTGCATCCCCTTATCGATTTGTCAGTGTCGAACCGGGCAACGAGATCGTCCTTTCTTATGACGGCGGCGCGCTTAAAATTGTACGCGCGGCTGTGAACGTTGATCGGGTTCAAGCCATGCAGATTCATGAAAAAATCCTGGGGGCCGACACGATTGAGCTGGGACATGTCGACTATAGTTTTAAACCCGTAAAGCCGATCGTGGGCACGGAGCAAACCGCCCTGGAACAAACCCTGATGGTTACCCATGCCCCCCTTTTTTACGGGGCCATGCCGAATCTGGGCTTATACAGCCAGCCGGACGGTCCGCATCCCAACCCTTTGGACCTGCTGCCACTGGGCAAAATCGATGAGGCCAGGGAATCTTACGAAATGTCGGTTGAAGACGCTGTCAAGGATATCGTTTTTGTCGCCAGTGCCATGTATGACTCCGGAGCGGACGGCATCAACATGGACACCACGGGAGCCGCGGGGGACCCTGACTTTTTGGCAGGCCTTAAGGCCGCCGAAATCCTCAAGGAGAAATATCCCGATATCTGCATCGAGTTGGGTATGGCCGGTGAGTTCATCCTCGGATTGCACGGCGAACTGGATTACCACGGAGACCGTCTGGCCGGCATGTATCCCCAGGATCAGGTAAAAATGGCTGAAAAGGCGGGGTTTACTATTTTCGGACCGGTGGTGAATATCAAAACCAGTCGTTCCGTTCCCTGGAACCTGTCGCGGGCCATCACCTTTACCAAAGCCTGTTGCGAGGTCGCCAACATCCCCATCCATGCCAACATGGGTATGGGGGTCGGTGGTGTGCCGATGACTCCCCATCCACCGTTAGACATCGTCTCCCGTGCTTCCAAGGCCATGGTTGAGATCTGTCGCCTCGACGGGTTGTAGGTTGGCGTGGGTGATCCGCTTGGTATGGCAATTTCCCACGCGATTGCCTCGGGCATGGGCGGAATGCGAGCGGCCGGAGATCTGGTGGCCCGCATGCAAATGACCCGCGGCATGAAAATTGACCAAGCCAAAGCGTATGTGGCCGACAAACTAAGTATAGCGGTTTCCGATCTCACCGACCCGGTTATTATGACGGAAATCAGGCAAGATTTAGAGATTGGATCCATGTACCCGCTGCCTGGAAGATTCGCATTGCCGAGGTCCTGGGTATTGACATCAACTGCATCCGACGGCTAAAAAACAAAGGATTGTTATAAAATTTGAAATTGGCTCGAATGATTACTTTATTTCGCACGGGGAGAAAAGAATGGAAATGAAGAAATGGTTGGAGAAAGCCGCCCAATCCATTTTGGATCAGGATGAGGAGTCAGCCCGGGAGATTGCCAAAAAATCCCTTGAAGATGATATGGACCCGGTTGAAATGATCAACGACGGTTTCGCGGCCGGTATCCGGAAAATGGGTGATCTTTTCGATCGGGGAGAAGTTTTTTTGCCGGGATTGATCATTGCGTCTGATGCAATGGCGGCTGCGGTGAAAATTTTGGAAGAAGCACTGCCCCAGGACCGACGGCAGGAGAAATTGGGTATTATTGTGATCGGAACCGTTGAAGGAGATATTCACGACATCGGCAAGGGCATCATGGTTACCCTGTTAAGGGTCCACGGCTATGAGGTCCACGACCTGGGGCGCGATGTACCGATCGAGGAATTTGTTAAAAAAGCCCAGGAAGTCAATGCCGATGTGATCGGTTCTTCGGCCATGATGACCACTACCCAGATCGGCCAGAAAAAGCTGGAAGAAGCCCTGAAAAAGGCCGGGTTACGTGCCAAGGTCAAAACCATGGTCGGTGGGGCGGTGGCCACCGACCACTGGGCCAAAAGAATCGGAGCGGATTTTTTTGGGGAAACGCCGGCGGACACGATCGACAAACTGCGGCGAATATTAAACTAAACGGTGGCGTTTGAACCGGCCCACATGCTACCGGGATTTTGCACGGTATAGGAATAGGGAAAATTGCGGGGAGACCATTGATGATGAAAGCCAAAGAGCGTGTCATGCGCCTGCTCAACCATCAAGCGCCGGACCGGATGCCATGTTTTGCAGCCAATACCTCGGTAACTTACGATCAAATGGAAAAGGTTCAAGCCTTCTGGCCCGAAGGTCATGAAAAAGGAGAGACAATGGCCAGGCAAGCCCTTGCGGCCCATACCGTCTTAGGCCTCGACGCGGTCAGAGTGCCCTTTTGTCAGACTTTCGAGGCCGAGGCTCTGGGATGCAAATTAAAACCCGGCGGTAGTGAGGGGATTCCGGGAATCGACTTCCCGCCGCCTTACAGCCTAGATGACACGCCCGTGTTTCCGGAAGACTTTCTCTCGCGGGGCCGAATCCCGGAACTGCTTAAAGCGGTTCGCCTTTTAAAAAACGAATTAGATAATGACGTGCCGATTGTGGGCGGAATCATCGGCCCCTTTACGATCGCAGGTGCCCTGTTGGAAACGGTTCCGCTCTTAAAGGCCAGCATAAAAGCTCCCGAAAAGATCAGACCTTTTCTCGAAGTGGCGGAAAAGGCGGGGACAACATTGGCCAAGGCCCTGGTGGATGCGGGGGCAGACATCATCGCCTGTGAGGATATGACGGCTTCTCCGATGCTGGCGGCACCGGATACCTACCGGGATTTTGAATTGGAATACCAGAAGCGACAATTTGAGGCCATCCCTGTGCCTAAAATACTGCACATCTGCGGCAATGTGGACCTCATTGTAGAGTATATGGGTCAGACCGGCGCCGATATTTTGAGCCTGGAACCGAAAGCCAGTGCACTGCTGGCACGGGAAAGATGCGGACCGGATATCATTTTGATGGGAGGTGTGGATACCATTTCGACCCTCTACCTCATGGACCCCGATACAGTCAGGTTAGAGTGCGAGAAAACCATCGCGGACGGCATCCAGATATTGGCGCCGGGCTGTGCGGTGGCGCCGGGTACGCCTCTGGAAAATATTTTGGCCATGGTGGCTGTCGCCCGGGAGCATTAATTGAAAAGTGAATTCTAACTCATGCCGTCTGCTGAAAAAGTCAAGAAACCAGCTAAACGATTTTATCGCAAAAGGGTAGAACTGTTTCGGCTGATTGACAAAATAAAATTATGGCCGTCAAGAAAAGGGATTTTGCACGGTATCAAAACAATAGAAAAGATTGGAGACCAGGCCCGGATAACCACCCACTGCAACAAGACATTTATGATCACCGATTCACGCAACAGCCGGGCTGCCCGCTGGCTGCGAAACAAGTGGTTCCAAAGCGTGTGTCCGGTGTGCCGGGTCCCCGAATGGAAGTTGGGGAAATATTCATCGACCCAGTTTAAACGTCACTACGGCTCGTCTCTGCTTGAAAAAACGAACGCATTCCCCCGTGAGACCGGTTTTCAGCGCTTCTTTCGTTTTTGAACATAGGATAAAAGATCTTTTTCAATCTGCGGATCGATATCAGGTTTCACATACTTCGACAGGCGCTCGTTTAAGATCTCCGTCGCTCGGTCGTTGATGGGCTTTGCGCCGTCCGCCTGCCATTCGGAAAATCCCCTGCGATTCACCAGGTTGCTTAAATAAAACGCCGTTCGGCACTGCTCATAAGTTTTAGGATGCGTAAGATAATTTCCACCGATGCCGATTTCCTTAATTAAATCAAGATCGATGGATTCGTCAGTGATCGTTACCGGTTTAAGGGATTCAAGTATCTGAGAACATAATTCTTCATCAATGATAAACTTTTCGAAACTCATGGCATTGTATGCCCCTAAAATACCGGCCGCATGCAGAATAAAATTACTGCCGTTTTGAAGGGCAACATAAAGATTTAAAGCCGATTCAAAACCGGCTTGGGCATTTGGGAAATGAGCATCGGTGACGGCACATCCGCTGCGCGCAGGCAAATTGTAGAATTTAGCCATTTGGACGGTGGCTGATGAAATCCTGGCGACTTCCGGAGCCCCCATGGATAGGGCGCCGGTGCGCATGTCCAGAATCCCGGATGTACCACCGACAATGACCGGCGCACCCGGTCGCACCAACTGGGTTAGGGTTACACCCGCTAAAATTTCAGCATTCTGCTGGACCAGAAGTCCGGCGACGCTTAAAGGGGCGGAACTTCCGGCCATTAATAAAGCGCCGAAGATACAGGCCTGGTTGTAACGGGCAAGCGTGATGAGTGAGCCCGTCATCTCGGCGGTATACCGGAGTGGAGAAAGAGGCGTAATCAGTGAAACTGTTACCGGCCTTTCCTTGAGCTTTTCTTTGCCGCCCCACACAATACTCGCCATATCGATACAATCTTCAGCTCCTGCCTTTGAAACCGGGCTGCCCATAAAAGGTTTGTCACAAAGCGTGATGTTGGAATAAAGCAT
>JAFDDW010000738.1 GCA_019310665.1 Deltaproteobacteria bacterium | reverse complement strand
GCAAAATACCACCGTATCTTCAATAGTACCGGCGGTGGCGCGCGACAAAAAGGCGGCCGACCCGATCTCTTTAAAACTCAATTGTGCAAACAGTGGACCGAACCCGGTCAACTCTTTAGTAAGCAGGGGGGTTACCGCTTCAATGGTGACATCTTTTTTGGTAATACCGGTCCCTCCCGTCATAAGAATCACCTGGGGCTGTTCGTTGCGGATGACATTTTGGACGGTAGCGGCAATAATTTCAGCGTCATCCGGTATGATCTGGTGATAAACGATATCGTGGCCATGCGCTGCTGCTGTTTCGCTGATCCATTTCCCACTGGTATCATCCGTCAATGCCCGGGTCGTTGAAACCGTAATGATGCCGATGGTAACTTTTCTCGGTGCATGCTTTTTATGTTCGTGTGTGCCCATAACGCTCCTTAAATAATAAAGGTGAGTTAGCTCCAACAGTTCAATATCCAGGCAGAATGTACTGATATAGCCATCCATGGAATAATGGAATGTTGGAGTATTGGAATATTGGGTTTATAACCGGAATTGGTCCTAATTTCTATAAGAAAATTTTAGAAATGGGCACTGGTCAAAAACGGCACAGGGCACAAGACGTATGGCTCAAGATTTCCGGTACAGGGTATAAGGCCTGAGGTTCTGTGTTTCCTTTAAATCCGATATCCGAATTCCCCATTCCGCAATCAAACACCTCTGCCCTCTGTGGCCCAGCCGGACAACCCCCTTGAATTTATCTTGATTTTGCCGATGATATTTCCTATGTTGAATACGAATCGATCTGTAATGGATGCATTCATAAAAAAATGAAGCAGTGGGTACTATACGTAGTAGGCCGAATACCCAACACGAATTCTAATATGACATTTCCCTGCAGCGGCGTAATATTATCCGGAGGATTGAGCACTCGCTTTGACGGTGCCCATAAAGCCTTTATGCGTGTCGGCGGAAAACGCATTATAGACAGGCTCTATGAAGTTTTTTCAGATCTGTTCGATGAAATCATTTTAGTGACCAATCATCCCGAGCAATTTCTGAATTTGGATTTGACGATCGTGACCGATATTTTTGACCTGCGCAGTTCTCTGACAGGAATCCATGCCGGCCTTTTCTACATGAAGAATCCCTATGCCTTTTTCTCGGCCTGTGATACACCGTTTTTAAATAAAGCGCTGGTTGAAATTCTCGTTGAACAAATTGAACAAAAATTTGATATTATTATGCCGGAAACGGCCGCTGGCTTTGAACCGTTGTGTGCCATCTACTCAAAACTTTGTACTCAAAACTTTGCCTCAAACCAGCCGAACAGCACCTTAGGGAAAAAAAACTTAAGATCCAACGGGCATTTCGTTCAAATCGGATTAAAAACATACCTGAAAACATACTGCGCCAGGGGGACCCCGAACTTAAATCGTTTTTTAACATCAACACGCCGGAGGATCTGGCGCGGGCGGAGGCCATGGTTGCAAAGAGCATGGAGCATAGCGCATAGGGTGCTGGTAGCTTGTTTCTGGTCGCTGGTTTTTTCAGTTTAGAGCTCACAGCTGATAGCTGATAGTCAAAATGATTGGATCCTTTTTTACTATGAGCTTTGAGCTATCAGCTATGAGCTCTAATATCTGTCTTCTGACTTCTGGAATAAGGTGATAAAATGAATATCAATAAAATGCTGGAATCCATCAAGCAGAATCCGGACTTTGAAAAAGCCGGACTTCTGGAATAAGGTGATAAAATGAATATCAATAAAATGCTGGAATCCATCAAGCAGAATCCGGACTTTGAAAAAGCCGGAATGGTCCTGTGCCACAATGGGGTGGTGCGGGGTACATCCCGTGACGGGAGAAAAGTTAAGGGACTTAGAGTTTCAGTGAACCATCAAAAACTGGCTCAAATTATTTCCGAACAAAAGCAACAAACAGGAATCGTGGATATCAAGGTTGAGATCGCCGAAGAAAGGGATCTGGCGATCGGCGACGATGTAATGATGTTGCTGGTGGCCGGTGA
Organism: Deltaproteobacteria bacterium; assembly: GCA_019310665.1. Lineage (GTDB taxonomy): Bacteria > Desulfobacterota > Desulfobacteria > Desulfobacterales > JAFDCJ01 > JAFDCJ01. The sequence goes on along the minus strand of JAFDDW010000738.1, from coordinate 926 downwards.
TATCCGGGAAAATGTCATTGCGGTGTTAACGGACACGCTCAATCTAATTAAAAGCACCGTGACGCAGAAGACGGAATATTAGTTGCGAGTTACGGGTTGCGAGTTGCGAGTTGAAAGATGATCAAACTCCGATTCTAACCCGTAACGCGCAACACGTAACACGATTGACAAACCTTGTTTTCGGCGAATTTAGTGGAGTTCAGCCCCAAAAAAATATATAAACAACTTAAAGAGAGAATCCCATGTCTTCATTTACTCACATAGACGACAAAGGACGGGTCAGAATGGTGGATGTAACCGACAAGAAACCGACTGTCAGGGTGGCCAGAGCCGGTGGATCGGTTTTTCTGAAACCGGAGACATTTGACATGATCAGAGACCACAAAGTCAAAAAGGGCAATGTGCTGGAAACCGCCCGGATCGCCGGAATCATGGCTGCAAAAAAAACATCCGAACTCATTCCCATGTGCCATCCCCTGCACCTCACCCATGTGCAGGTTGACTTTGTACCGAATGAGGCCAACCACTGTATCGTCATCGAGGCGGCCGTTCGCACCATTGATCAAACCGGAGTGGAGATGGAAGCCCTTACCGCCGTATCGGTGACGGCCTTAACCATTTATGATATGTGTAAATCCTATGACCGCGAAATGAGGATATCCGAAATTCAGCTGCTCGAAAAATCAGGCGGAAAAAGCGGCACATATAAGAGATCGGGATAGATATTAGTATTTAAGGATTATTCATCTTTTCCCTTTTATCTTGGCCAGGGAAGATAGAATCAGCTATGAAATTAAAACCTGCAGCTTTTAATCCAACTATCATTGTATCCATCATCGTAATCACCTCAATGGTTTTCGGTTGTGTGCCTGCGATTAAAAAGCCAACTAAAGAAAATGCGATGACGCCGGTGTCCTCCTGGTCGC
>JAFDDW010000141.1 GCA_019310665.1 Deltaproteobacteria bacterium | reverse complement strand
AGAACGCGCTTGCCTTGCAGATTTAAATCTTCGACCGTTAGTTTGTTCATTGTAACCTCCCATTTTAGTTCGTATTGGCCAGTTGGTTCACAACATTTAGCAGGAGACTGAAGCATCAGAATTCAATAGCTAATGATTAACATCCTTGATTTTAGGCATTTTAGGCACTATTCCCATTGACGATTTTTTTTTGGATAAGGCTCTAATTACCCCTACAACTTATATTGTAAAACTCCAGCGCATTCTGTCCCAATATTTTTGCCAGAGCGTTCTGAGGAAGATTTTGCTGAACAAGCTGTTTGATCTCCCGATCCCAGGCATAAGGGAGATTCGGAAAATCAGTGCCAAAGATGATGCGATCCACTCTCATTTCTGCAAGTTTGGGAAAATAATCCATCGGCAAGTATTGCGCCAGGGTCATGGTGGTATCCAACCAGAGATTATCATATTTATCCAGCATCCGCTGGTAAGCATCAAACTCATCCGCTCCCAAATGGGGAACACACACGCTTAGTTGCGGGTATTCCTTTAGCACCCTCTCCAGTTTATCGGCACGACATAATTCATATGGGTCACATCGATAGGCATGGCTTTTAGGTTCGCGGCCGACATGCATGATTAAAGGCTTCCGGCGGGCGCTGCATACTTCGTATATTTCATCCATGGCCTCACTGTTTACTTCAAAACACTGGACATGGCTATGAAGCTTAACACCACCAAGACCGTCTTGAAACGCTTGTTCAAGAATTGCCGCGGCGTCTTTTTCACCGGGATAGACGGTAGCCATGGCGGTGATCTGTGAATGAGAATGACAAATATCCGCCATGTAAGCGTTCAATTCTCTTGCCATCCCCGGTTTGTGAGCATAGTGAAGGGCAACAATATGGTCAACCCCACGGGAAAGAAGACAATTTATGATTTCCTCCGAGGTCAACCGGTAGCGAATCGGCCCGCCCCAATTATCAAACCATTTCCAAACGGAGGAAAAAAGGTGGTCCGGGAAGAGGTGCACATGGGCATCAACAACAGATGGCAATGAATCGGGGACACGGTCACCCTCAGGGTCATTTGCAGAGGGAAGTGGCCTTTCAAGCAATCCTAAATCGCCCTTCCGGTCGGAATTAAAATTTTTTTCTGAATGATCTGTATGGAAATTCGCCATATTTCTCCCAGGTATAAGTAACGTCGAAATTCAAAAATATAGCGGTTGTCATGTTTATAATAATTTCAGGCTGTTACACACCACCATTTCGCTTGCTATAAAATCTGGCAAACGGAACATATTTATGACAACCGCTATAAATCATCCCTATTTCGCTCCGATGTCATTATATGTAAGAGCCAATTGAGAAAATTTCAACCCTAAATAATCATATTTGACTAGCCATGGGATATATGAAATATACACCCTATGAAAAGTACTCACAAAATCTATTTTAAAGATTCCAAAAACATGCGTGCCATCCCATCTTCCAGCGTACATCTGGTGGTGACATCTCCGCCCTATCCCATGATAGAAATGTGGGATGACATGTTTGGCCGGCAGAACGGCAATATCCGGAAGGCTTTGCAAAACAGAGATGGTTATAAGGCTTTTGAACTGATGCACCGCCAACTCGACCGGACCTGGAAAGAGTTGTACCGCATACTCATAAGCGGCGGCTTTGCCTGCATCAATATCGGTGACGCCACCCGCACGATCGGCGGTGATTTTCGGGTGTATTCCAACCACACCCGAATTCTGGCTGCATTAATCGAAGCCGGCTTCTCCGCCTTGCCTCTGATATTATGGCGCAAGCCGACCAATGCTCCCAACAAGTTTATGGGCTCGGGAATGCTGCCGGCCGGCGCTTATGTTACCCTCGAGCATGAATACATTCTCATCGTACGAAAAGGCTCTAAAAGAGAGTTTGACAGCGCCGGGCAGAAACAAACCAGGCGTGAGAGTGCCTTTTTCTGGGAAGAAAGAAATAACTGGTTTTCGGACGTGTGGTTCGGCTTGATCGGCACCCAGCAAAAAATGAAAAAGGATACCACCCGGTTGAGAAGCGGGGCTTTTCCTTTCGAACTCGCCTATCGCCTGGTAAATATGTATTCTGCCAAAGGCGATACAGTGGTGGACCCCTTTCTGGGGACCGGCACTACCATGTGGTCGGCCATGGCCTCGGGCAGGAATTGTATCGGTTTTGAAATTGAAACCGGCTTCCGGGATGTCGTTCTATCCCAAAAAGATACGGTTATCGCAACATCCAATGACCAAATTCGGCAACGAATCCAAAACCATCTAGATTACCTTGAATCACGCTCCGATGATAAGGGTAAATTCAAATATTTAAATAAACACTATAAGTTTCCGGTAATGACCCGCCAGGAAGTCGAGCTTTTCTTCAACCCCCCGCAAAGCGTTGAACAGATAGATGAGCAAACCATGGAAGTCACCTACCAGGACACTCCCGACAATGAATTTTCCGGTGACTGGAAGGAATTAACGCCACCCCGGACTAAAAAATCAAAAGCCAATCAACTAAAGCTGTTTTAGCTACGAATCGAGCGCTTTTCGCTCAATTCGTTTAATCTGCCGTCGAACCCAGGCCAGTCCGATACGCCCCCAAAAGTTGTAAATAAATAGAGAAAAAGGCAGCGTTTTCTCCATCAAGGGGGTCAGATAGCAAATCCGAATCAAATCCATATACAACTCCTGGATACTTGAGGCATTGATTAGAATTTGATTACCTTTGCGTTCAAATTTCCAGCGATTTGCTATTCTTCGGGCGGTGGTTTCTCCATCGCGCATTTTCACCAGCGCCCGAAAAGGGCCTTCAGGCTGATAAGGAACTGTCAGATCATTTTCAAGGGACTCAACGACTGCCGCTGCCAGTCCGAATCTCCACGATTCAGTATCAAACGCCTCAATTCCGCCTGCTTTATCGATAGGGTAAGTGGTGAGATATTGAATGGCCGTCCGGGCCTGTGCGCAAGACACGGGACAACCTGAATAGAGTATGGGTCTTACGCCATACGGCGCCAGGGAAGAAGCAAAAAGTTCAATTTCAGCCATTGGTTTTCCGTTTACTGCCAGCTGCTCGATGCGCGATGTCAGGGTATGGGCTAAAAACCCATTGGTACCCGAGGCCGCATGCATGCCCAGAAAGATAGCCGCCTGCACCTTGCCCGGATCACCAAAGCCCGGTGCCGGTCCGCGCCGGTAACCGTGAATGATTTCGGATTTTGCGTTAATCATTTCGGGTAACAGATTGTATCCGGTGCGGTGAAAATCTTTAATGCTGATGTGCTCGACACCGGCATCCAAAAGGGCCTTTACAACCACACTTACATCGCGTGACATCTCCACACAGGCTCGGGCCCACTCAGGTGTCATAAATGAAGATGCCCGGTAATTCCAGCATCCGGAGCTGCCCTCAATATCGGCAATGATCAGGATGCGTTTAAATCGTCTGCCCAATATTTAACCCCGTCGATGTGCACCTTAGTGCATTATAATTTCTCTGCGTGCTTTGCGTGCTCTGCGGTGAGATTTTTATATGTTATCGCATTTATTCTTTGCAAAACCGGCGGATGGGAATAGTTCAAAAAAACATAGAAAGGATGCGGCAGAAGATTTGACAGGTTGTGAACGGAAAGCTTTTTTAGGGCATCCACCATGGATTGGGGATCACGGGTAGTTTCGACCGCAAAACGATCCGCTGCGGTTTCGTTTCGGCGCGATCGCATTTGCATGAAAAGTCCGATGAAAAAATCCAGAGGAGAATACAGCATGGCAAAAAATATCAGGCCGGCGTACACGGATGTCCGGGACATATAAAAAGCATCGAAAAGGCCCTGATATGAAATGAAAATCGAAAGCAGATAAAGCATAAATCCCATCTGCAATATGCCGAGAACCAGGGACTGAATAATGTGCTTTTTTTTGTAGTGCCCCATTTCATGCGCCAAAACAGCCACTAATTCCCCGGTGGTGTGACGCTTGATCAAAGTATCAAACAAAACGATACGTCTGTGCTTTCCGAATCCGGTAAAAAACGCATTGGATTTGCTGGAGCGTTTGGAGCCGTCCATAACATATACATTTTGTATCGGAAATTTTATGGAACCGGCATATGATAAAATGGCAGATTTAAGCTCACCGTCTGCCAGGGGAGAAAATTTATTAAAAAGCGGCATGATCCAGGTTGGGGCGATAAATTGAACGCCCAGCATATACACAGTGACGGCAATCCAGCAGTACCACCAGGCGTTGGTGCCGGCATACTCAAAAAAAGCCAGAATGCCCGTTAAAAGCGGTGCCCCCAACAAAATGGCAAGACCGAGACCCTTCAGCAGATCCAAGAAATACGTTGCCCAGGTGGTTTGATTAAATCCGAAACGCTCTTCGATGACAAAGGTGTGATAAATACTGAATGGAAGGGAAAGCAGCGCTTTGAACACCACCAAAAGCGCTATGTACGTCAAACCGCAAAGGATCGAACCATAGCCAAATGAGCGCACCCACTCATCCAGCAGCGGAAATCCCCTGCCGAACCAGAATACCAGTATCACGATTAAGTCGAAAGCTGCTATCATCCATCCGAAGCGGGTATTGACTTTTAAATACTCCTGGGATTTTCGGTAGCGCTCCGGATCATACACCCCTTCAAAGGCTTCGGGCAGGTCCTCTTGCAGCCTGGTTAGATTCAAATAATCGGATAGGCCATTGAGGACAAAATCGAAAAGAATGGCAAGCAAAATTATGAGGGCGATTATATTTATCGATGGCAAATTATTAATCTTCAAATTTTATTTATTAGTTTTTTACGCTTGTAGCGGAGGCCGTATAAATCCCAAATAACAAATCACAAATTACAAATAATGTCCAATGACCAAAACCACAAATTCAAAACGACATGATGCTGGATACAAACAACTTGTTTTGGTCATTGAGATTTTGAATTTTGAATTTGTTTGACCCAATTTTAAGATCAGGTGGTGCTTGTGTATTGATATTTGCCATTAGCCACAAGAATTCAGATTTGTAACGATCGGCTACGAATAAGCTAAGAATTGAATTAAGTCCGCCTGTTTACTCCATGGCTTTCAACCATTTGAGCTAATTTTTCATACGGCTGGGCTCCCACAAGAGACATGCCGTTCATCATAAAAGTGGGCACAGCGGTGACTCCCATCTGATGTGAGCGGGTCCAATCTTTGTCAACCGCTTCTTTAAACATTCTTTTTTCAAGAACCTCCTGAACCGTCTCTTCAGGCAATCCTACAGAGGCACCCAGCTCAGACAGGACTGATTTCAAACCGATGTTCAGTCCATCGGCGAAATAAGCCCGGAACATTGCATGGTGAAAATCATCGCCTTTTTGCTGTTGTTCCGCAAACTTTGCCAGCTCCTGGGCCAGACGGCTATTGTAAGTCATTTCCCGTTTGCCGAACGGCAGATCCAGTTCCTTGGCCGTACGGGCTAATTGCTCCATTACCTGGTTGATATTGATCGGTCTGCCCGCAAACAATTCTTCCAGGGTGCGCCCCTTCTCGGGTGTTTCAGGATGGAGGGGAAATGCCGTCCACCGGATACTAATGTCAAACTCTTTTTGCAGTTTTTCAGTACGCCCGGTAATGAAATAACACCAGGGTCAGACGTAGTCGGAAAATATTTCGAGGATGGCGGATTCGGACATGGTTGACCTCCTATAATGAACAAAAATGGGGTGGTTCATGGGGAATGAACCACCCCGGATAGAGGAAAGTGTTAAAGGTTAGTTTGAAAAGTTAACCGATTAACAACTTCGCAGCCTTAGCTGCTTAATTAAAGGATAATACCACTGAGTGTCATGTCAAGGAAAAATTAAAAAAGCCGTAATTATAGTCCAGGTTGCCGGTGAAAACGTATGGTTTGGATTTGATAAATTTAACGCCAAAGCCATGCATATTGGTTCGGGT
>JAFDDW010000140.1 GCA_019310665.1 Deltaproteobacteria bacterium | reverse complement strand
CGGCGCTTGACTGCAGCCGTATTCAAAAGCATTTCGGCATAAACCCTAAACCCTGGCAAAAAAGCTTGGAAATAACTATCAAGGAACTTTTGGTCCGCCGGTGACGCTTGCTTTTTTTACACCCCTTATCCAACCGAAAATCATTGCTGAATTTCTCTCCGAATTACACTTAACTCGCTAAAACATTTTAATATATAAGAAATGGAATCGATTCCCGATAAACATACACCGGTGTTGGTCGTCGATGACGACGAGGGACTGCTTTTAAGTATTAAGGCCACTCTGGTGAGCTCTGGATTGCCGGAACCGGCCCTTATTTCCGACAGCCGTAACGTCCTTGGTCTCGTTCGAACACATCCCTTTCGGCTCATATTATTGGATTTAATGATGCCGCATTTTAACGGCCTGGAAGTCCTTGAAAAAATCAAGGGCGAATTTCCGAATACCGAATGTGTCATTGTCAGCGCCAGCGACGAGGTCGCCACTGCTGTACAAGCCATGACTTTGGGAGCATCAGATTACCTGGTCAAACCCCTGAACAGCGAAAAACTCATCGCCCTGGTTAACCGCACCCTTGAAAAGTACAATCTGCAGGATGAGTTGGCACGGCTCGGCAGAAAAAAGGTGTTTTCCGAACTGCATAACCCCCAGGCCTTTTCCGGCCTGGTGGCTGAAGATGAATCCATGGCATTGGTTTTCCACCAGGTAGAAGCGGTTGCCGGCACAGATTACAGCGTGGTGATAAGCGGCGAATCCGGAACCGGCAAGGAAATGCTGGCCCGAGTCATTCACCGTTTGAGCAAGCGTTCAAAGGCACCTTTTTATGCTGTAAATATGGCATCTGTCAGTAAAACCATATTCGAAGACGAATTTTTCGGCCATGCCAAAGGCGCCTACACAGATGCCTCGAGTGAGAGAAGAGGATTCTTTGAGGCAGCCCACGGCGGCACCCTTTTCCTGGATGAAATCACAGAACTGGATCCCTCATTACAGGCCAAACTTCTAAGAGTCATCGAGGAACGTGAATTTTACCGGCTCGGCAGTACCGAAATTAGAAACGTTGATGTTCGTATCATTGCCGCCACCAATCGCGATATCAATGAAGAAATCATTCAAGGACGTTTTCGGGCGGATCTGTTTTACCGCATCAACATGTACAATATCAAGATCCCCCCTCTCAGGGAGAGAAGAGATGATATACTGCCGCTGGCCTCCCATTTCCTGAACATTCATGCCAAATCCAACAAGAAAAAAATCCAGGGACTAAGCCCTGAACTGGCCGAAAGACTGCTTCAAGCTTCATTTCCCGGCAATGTCCGCGAACTTGAAAACATGATCGCCCCAGCGGTTTTGCTCGAAAAGGGAAGAACCCTGACCCTGGCCTCCGCCCGCAACCTGTACACGGGTCCGGAGCGGCGTAAAACCGTGGAGATGCTGACTTTGGATGAACTTGAAAAGCGCCACATTAAACGCGTGCTGGAGGTCACAGGTGGAAATCGACCCAAAGCCGCCAAGATACTGGGCGTTAATGTTACGACCGTCTATCGCAAAATTGAAAAATATAACATTGCCGACAAAAATTGAATGGAGGCAACCCTATGTCAGATGGTTTGGATGTAATTGTCCTTGATGACGATCCGGGTATTTGCGAAGTCATCGCCGAGTTGATTGAGAGCTTTTATACCTGGGGCCAAGTGCATTATTTTTCTAATCCCGACAAAGCGATATCCTTTTGTTTGGAAAGGGATATCGGTGTCGCGATTTTTGTGGTTGACGTATTTCTCGGCGGCCTGAGCGGATTTTATTTCCTGGATGCCATCGAAGAAAAATACCCGACCGCCCATGAAGACACCATTATTATCAGTGGCAATGCCAGTGATGACATCGTCAATATGTGTCTGGCCTCCAATGTGAACTACTTGCTGGAAAAGCCGCTAAAGCCATACGCCCTGCAGCTAGCCGTGCGAGCCATAACAGCCAAGTATTTGGCTTTTGCCAAGAAACTGTTGCAGGATTCCAGTTTTGCTGAAAGTGTAGCCAGACTGTAAGTAGATACCATGGTAAATGTTGAAAATATTCAAGGCGACGCAATACTGCAGCTCTTCAAAGAATTGCAGCAGGACAAAATTCCGATACAAATCAAGCTGACCAACGGTGACTGCGAACACCTTTCCTATCTAAAGGATATACGCAAACAGAAGCGAACACATTATTTTCGCATCGATTACAACGAGGATTTTCAAAAAGCCATCGATGATCTTGACGATTGGCGGTTGCAAATTGAATTTACCGGTCAAGACGGAATACTGTATGCTTTCCAAACCAATGACAGCGACCTGTCCGGAGGCACGATTTGGATAAAACTCCCTGATACCATCCGCCGCTATCAACGGCGGGGTCTTTTCAGACTGGAAGCGCCCCATGGCACCAGGCTTTATTTTCATGTTAACCAGACCCGTTACAAGCTGTTTGTGATTAATGTCAGCCTGAGCGGCACCCTGGGCGTACTGGTAAGCTTAACCAGACCAATGGAACAGGCCCTGAATTTAAATAACCCCAAGATCCTAGAAAATGTCGAATTGATGTTCCCAGCCAAGGATAACAATGACGATGACACCACGGTGAATATAAAGCGGTGTCAAATTATGAGACGAGAGAGAAATCCACAAACCCAAAAGTATGAATGCGCGATGAAATTTACGGAAATCACCGAAGACGAGCAAAAAAAATTAACCGAGCTGTTCTATCAGTGGCAGAGGGATTATTTGCGCAAAAGAAGACCGTTTAAAACCTAAATCTCAACCTCCTGACCTTCCCGGGCAAAGAAAACCTTCATGCCCCCGGCATACTCCTCATTGACATACACTTGCGACAGCTCGTCGAGTTGGCAATCCGTCCGCAGAGGGTCGTGGTGACAGATTGCCAGGCGCTTAACCTTTGCGCGTTTGGCTGCTTCAACCACATATTCTATGGGGGAATGCCCCCAGCCTCTCTTAGCATTTTCATATTCAGATTGGGTATATTGACCATCGTGAATCAGCAGATCGGCATCTTTAAAAAATTCTTCCATTCTGCGATTCTCCTCTCGGGCCGCTCGGGAACCTTCGGAGGCGAGGATCTCATCAAAGGAGGCGTCCGACGTATCTGTGCAAAAAACATTATAAAAGGGCTCAGTATCATAAGCGGTGCATAAGACTTTGTCACGATATTCGACACGATAACCGAGTGCCAGCAAGGGATGGTTCAAATATTTGGCGATAAGAGTAATGCCTCTGCCAAGGTTGTACTTTCCTTCCATGAGATCGATGTATTCGATATCTGCACCCAGTTCATGCTGACGAATCGGAAAGTATCGGTAAGACAGTTGGCCGCCAATGACCTCTTCGAGAGGGTCCTCCTCACAGGTTACGGGACCATAAATCTTTAACCGGGTCCCTGGATTATGAATCGGTGCAAAAAAGGGCAGGCCGAGAATGTGATCCAAATGGGTGTGGGTCAGAAAAATATCGGCATTCAGACAACCTTTGTTGCCGTTGTCGGCGCTGAGGCTGTCTCCCAGTTCACGGATGCCGGATCCGGCGTCGAAAATTATCAGCCGCTCTTGATCCGGCAAGCGCAATTCAAGACAGAGCGTGTTTCCGCCATATTTCACGGTATTTGGTCCCGGGCTGGGGATCGAGCCCCTTACACCCCAGAATTTTAATATCATACCGGCAATCCTCAAATATTCAACTCTATCGTCTATCCCTTTTGGGCAATTTCCAGAAATATCTTTGCTCTATCTATCTCTTTGCCAACCGATTCTTGAAAATTACTCAATTTACTATAGTCAACACCGACTTTAGCACTCAAATCGACAAGCAAGCCTTTATCGACAAGACGATCTCCGGCGGTGCCAATCTTCAGATCGATGGCGATTAGATTAGCCAGTGAGACGACTGATACCAGATCCCGGTTTTTCTCCGTACATTCATCGGGATCGTGGTGGTGTGACAATGACTCGACCAGCGATGACCCTAGATGCCATTTTTGGGCAATCATGCTCCCGACTTTACAATGATCAATACCCAGAAGCCGGTCTTCCCAGTGGTAAAAAGGATCTTGCTTCCTTCCCGCTGATTCCCAGACCTGGTAGTATTCTTCTGCAAATTGCTTATTCAGGGGAATCTTGCCCAGATCGTGTAAAAGTCCCGCGACAAAATACTCTTCCTGCTCCGCAGGCATAAGTCCTTTGAAAGCAGCCAATGATTTCGCAACGACACCGACACACAGGCAGTGCAACCAGAATTCGTCGGTCGTAAAGGCATGAAAAGTCCCGTTGCCTTGCATGTTTTTCAGAATTGCAAAGCTTAACGCAAGGTTTTTAACTGTATTGACTCCCAGCATAATGATTGCCCGGGTGAGGGATGTGATGGGCTTGCCCAGGGCATAATAGGCTGAATTGATGAGCTTCAATACCCGGCCGGTGAGAACCGGATCCAGAGAAATAACCTGTTTGAGGCTATTGGCGGAAGCCCGGGGGTCATTGCAGGTTTCCAATACCTTTACCACGGTGGTCGAAAGACTTGGCATCCCGGCAATGGTTGCCTGAATTCTTTTTAGGTGGCGCTCCCGGTGAATGAATTCATGGTTCATTGGGACGAAATAAAATTTTAATCAGGGTTGATAACGTTACGACTTGCCATTGGTTGTGTTACGGTTCAGGCCGCAATATAGTCGCCTCTGTAGAATCTGGCTATTTCCAGCGATGCGGTCACGCGGATTCGGTTGAGAATATCTTTCAATTCATTATCATGGGATAACGAACCGGCCACAGGCGCCAGGTGATCATTTTCCCGGGCGATTTCTTTTATAATTGGACCCATCTGTTTCAAATTGATCTGGGGATCAGCCAATTTGTGGCGGTACTGATCGAGCAAATCAATCAAATTTTCAATGCGTTCAATGGTAAATTGCGAATCCGGTGACGCCGGTGTCGTCAGTTGAACACCGGCAAGCGGGTTGATAAAGGCCGTTTGGCGGGGCCCCTCATCCGCTTTTCGTGTGTTTTCAACGGTTTCTTTCAAGATCGTGCCGAACTCTTGACCGCTTGAAGATTGGGATTTGGAGTTCGCTTCCGGGTACAAATTTTTAATTATTGGTTCATGGTTATCAATTTTCATCGCTCCGGTATCCTGAATTTTAAAGTTGGTTGTAATGAACGCCTACAACATATCCATGCAAAATACATGCACATTTTAATTTTTTTATCCTAATTTATATTTAGATACATTATTAACGTAAATGCTGCATTTGTCGCCCACAGTCGTCTCTCCCAGAGCCACTTGTCTGACTTTCTCGATGACTTTCGCCAGAGAGCTTGCATGCACTATTTTTTCAATCCCCATACCAACCAAATCCTGATTTCTCTATCGGCAGTTAACGCAAATACTTGACTGCTTATTGCGTGCCAACAGTGAAAATATTGCCTAGTGTCGAAATTTTGACGAAAATGTTGACCGCTTGGATAATTTTTAGGTGCTATGATGAAATTGTTTAACCGCGGGCCTGATTTTGATCAAATAATATAACCTACTGTAATTGAATAATTTTTATTTGATTCACAGTACCAACAAATCCATGTTTTCAACCTTGTTAACTTTACTGGGCCAAATGGCACATTATTTGCTTTAAAGATATACCATAGGAATGAAGTTTCCTCCTTTCCTTCATTCCCACCTCCGACTAACCCTGTTAGGTACCCCCCCTAACAGGGTTTTTTTTTGGTTAAGCAGAAATGGCTCCACCTGTAAAACCAGTCATAGTCGAAAATTGATTTTGAGCTGAATGACAAAATTTTGACACCGTGATCGACCATTACAAACCAGGATTTTTCCGGCCGGGGCAGCTATCCAATAATTGAATATTTCGAATCAATTCAGTGAATTTTACAATTTCTTTATATGCTTATTTTCTATTTTGGAAATTTGGCTGGGGATTTTTCATTTTTTTCACCTCAAAAAAAAGACAGTCTTTTCCGTGCATGGTGCGCCGGACTTCAAACATCGGCATCGGCCGACTTTTGAATCCCATAATCCGGCATCCATGGGGAAAATGCTGATCCCAGGTGACATAATAATGCAGGCATTTGTGACAGGTGATGTTCATGGATGCGGGATGCTGGTCTCTGGTTTCTGGTGGCTGGCTGCTGGATACTGG
>JAFDDW010000139.1 GCA_019310665.1 Deltaproteobacteria bacterium | reverse complement strand
CATCAGTCCGCCGCCGCCGCAGCAAAAGGAGCGGTCACGGCAATCACCCTCCATTTCGATGCGTTTCAAACCGGGAACGGCGTCCAGGGCCGCCCGGGGATCATCGTAAAGGCTGTTGTGCCGCCCCAGATAACAGGGATCATGGTAGACATATATCTTAGAGCTGTCTTCCAGCGATTGTAAGCGAATATTTCCGGACTTTACGTTTTTAACAATGGTTTGACTGATATGCTCCACCGGCGGAAGATCTTGGTAGTCTTTTTTCAAGGCATTGTAAGCATGGGGATCGGCCGTAACAATGGTTTTAACCCCGGCCTTGAGAATGGCATCCGTGTTTTGATCCTTTAAATCCTGAAAAAGCATTTCCTCGCCGAATCGTCTCACCTCATGCCCGCTGTCTTTTTCCGCTTTTCCCAGGATACCGAAATCGATTCCGGCACCATTTAAGATTTTTGCGGTCGCGCGGGCAATCTCCTGCATACGGTCATCAAAACAAGATATGCTATCCACAAAATACAGGGTTTCAGCGGATTTACCCTTTTCGAGGATTTTCACGGGAACATCCTCACCGAGTTCCTTGGTCCAGTCAGCACGCTTGCGCTCCATCTTGCCCCAGGGGTTGCCGCGTTTTTCAAGGGCCCCCATGGCCTTCTGAAGGGATTGGGGCACCATGCCCTCGTCCACCATCCCGCGCCTGAGGTCCACCACTTTGTCGATATATTCGATTCCCAGCGGACATTCCTGTTCGCAGGCGCCGCAGGTGGTACAGGACCATATCTCGTCTTCGCTGTAAATATTGCCGATTAATGGTTGCGGCTCGCCGCCATTACTACCGATCAAGGGGTAGTGTTTAAAGGCATAATCGCGTCCTTTAATGGAAATAAACCTGGGGGAAAGCGGCCGGCCGACGGCATTGGCGGGACAACGGTCGGAACACCGGCCACAGTCGGCGCAGGTGTAAAAGTCCAGCATGTGTTTCCAGGTGAAATCCTCAAAAACCTTGACCCCGAATGATTCCAGATCGTCCAGTCCATCCTCATCAACCCCGTAGCGCACCGGTTTGACATTGCCCCTTTCCAGGCGCATAAAAAAGACGTTGAACAGGGATATCACCACATTGAAGTGTTTGCCCATGGGCAGGAAGCACAGGAAAAAAAAGAAGCTTATTTCATGGGTAAAATAACTAACCGAATGCAGCCCCTGCAATACTTGCAGCGACGCAGCGCTTACCAGGTGTTTGAAAATCCACACCAGGGTAAATGGTGCCGCAAATGGCGTGTGAAGCCCTTTTTGGACTTCAGCCGCCATCAGGCTGGCTTCAAAAAGGCTTTCACTGATCACCAGGGTCGCGATAAGACCCAACACCAATAAAGCTTCCCAGGTATGATCACGGCCGTACTGCGGTGGTACCGCATAGCGCGCCGGCTTAAAAATTCCCCGTCGCACGGCGGCAATGACAACGGCAATCAGCACCCAGGTAGCGGCGCAATCCTTTAGTACGTTGTAAAAATCACCGAAGCCACCGTCGAAACCGGGCAGCGTAAAACCGTCTACGAAGCCGATGAAAACAAGTTGGGTGGAACGGGCACCCAGAATCAGAAAACCGCCAAACAGGAATATATGCACCACCCCGGCCAGCATATAACGCGGATGCCGCCATTGGGCCAGCCAGATTTTTAATACCGAACGGATCCGGTCGGCAAATCTGTTAAAGCGGTCATCCGGAGCGGCTTTAAGCAAAGGGGCCAGCCGTTTGAATATGATATAGGCAAATAGCCCCACTCCGGCTAACGGAATCAGGATGTAGATAATGTTAGCGGGAATAGCGAGAATCGAGTTAGAAGCCGGTGAAATCAGTGCTGGTTCCATTTATTAATATCGATCTCCCTTTTGGCAAATTATTTGGTCAAACCGAACTTGAGCGCAAGGGCCTGCATATCATGAATACGCCGCTCAGACAAGACCAGGCTATCAAAAAAAGCATAGTGCATGGCGCAGGGCGCAGGGGGCATGAGGCAGGGCGTATGCCGGCAAAGCGGGCTTCTGACATTCGGTCCCACACGCTATGCGCTCTGCCCTCTGTGCTTTACTTGCTGGTCTTTTCAATCTGAAATCCGAAATCTAAATTCCCAAATCGAAGAACCCGTAACCGAAACAATTGACGAATGACTATTGACCCGCCGGAGGCGGATCGAATTAAGGAATTCTATCATTTTCAAAGCCACCATAATAAAATCGATGGAGCGCAGCGACTTCCATAATTATTCATTCTTCATTCGACATTCGTCATTCCAAAGTCATTCGACATTCCAACTATTTCCCCCCAAAGGCATCTTCTTCTATGTCCACTGCCGCACTGTTGGTTGTTAGAATGGCATCCATTTTACCCACGGTCGCCGGCAGGATGCTGTGGACAAAAAATTCAGCACTTTTTAGCTGACCTTCATAGAAAACAGCATCTTTTTTCTTAGCACCGTTTTCCAACTTTTCGGCCGCGATGGTGGCCCGCCAGAGCAGCTGCCAGGCCAAAACCACATCACCGGTCACTTCCATAAACGGGTAAGCGTGGGCAAAGGCCGCCATTACCTGGGGCGACATGGCTGTTTGGCCCAAATGCAAAGCAACCTCACCCAATTTATTGAGCGCTGCTTCCACTTTAGCGGCATACCCTTCGGTTCTTGGATAGGTCTTGGCGCTGGCAATGGTATTTTGGATTTCGACCATTAAATCCATAATAGGCTTGCCTTTATTCATTCCAAGCTTTCTTCCCAGCAGGTCCATGGCTTGAATGCCGTTGGTCCCCTCGTATATCGGGGTAATCCGGCAGTCCCTTAATAACTGCTCCATGGGATATTCTTTGATATAGCCATAGCCGCCGTAAACCTGGACGCCAAGGTCACAAACCTCAAAGGCTTTGTCCGTAACATAACCTTTGGCCAGTGGTATCAACAGATCGATGATTCCCTGGTATTTGGCCTTTTCCTCCTCGCTGTCGGAAACATCTTTCCTGTCATCGCACATGCCGACGTAATAAAGCAGACTTCGCATCCCTTCAACATAAGCTTTCATGGTCAGCAACATGCGCCTTACATCCGGATGCTGGATGATTGGGACCGATGGGGTGCTTTTATCCATCATGTTCAGCAGGTGCCTGCCCTGCACCCGCTGTCGGGCATAGTTGACGGCATAAATGTAAGCTGCGGTGGCACAGGCAAAGCCCTGGACTCCCACCAGCAAACGGGCTTCATTCATCATTACAAACATGGCCCGCATGCCCTTGTTTTCTTCTCCCAGGAGCAACCCCCGGCAATTCCCCTTGCTGCCGAGCGACAAGGAGCAGGTGGCGTTAGCATGGATGCCCATCTTCTCTTCCACACCGGTGCAAACCACATCATTGGGCTCCCCCAGGCTGCCGTCTTCATTAACCCGGATCTTGGGCACAATAAACAATGATATGCCGCGGGTACCCTCCGGTGCACCCTCGATGCGTGCCAAAACGGGGTGGATGATGTTTTCGGCCAGGTTGTGATCGCCGGCCGAAATAAAGATCTTGTTGCCGGTGATCGCATAGGTACCGTCCTCATTTTTAACAGCTGTGGTGGTCAGTGCGCCGACATCGGAACCCGCTTCAGGTTCTGTCAACACCATGGTCCCGGTCCACTTGCCGCTGTACATGTTTTTTAGAAATAGGTTTTTCTGCATATCGGTTCCAAAGGTCTCCACCAGTTTGCCGGCCCCGTGGGTTAACCCGGCATACATCATAAAGGCGAAGTTGGCGCCGTTCATGTAATCACTGGCCGCCAGGGCAACGGCGCGCGGCATGCCCTGCCCGCCCCAGTCCGGGTCCTCGATCATGGCCAGCCATTCACCTTCTTTGAAAAGTTCCCAGACTTTGTGGAAAGATTCCGGGACCGTTACTTTCCCGCTGTCAAAGAGCGCACCTTCCCGATCGCTCTCAGCCTGGGTCGGTAGGATTTCCTTGATCGCTAAATTGCGGGCTTCGGATACGATAAGATCTATGGTTTTTTTGTTGAATTCGGCAAAAAGATCATGTTTGCTCAATTCCTCAACGTGTAACTGCTCGTGGAGGACGAAATCGACATCCCTTCGATCTGCAATTTGCTGTGCCATTTTTCCTCTCCTTTTTTTTCGTTTACTTAAAATTTTCCGTGGTATTCCGTGTCCTTCCGTGGTGAACTTTTATATTTTAGTCGGAGGTTCCGATACCCCTCACAAACAGATCAACCAACGGATCGGCCATGGAAACGAGATCGTAGTTTTTATCCGAATGCAGCCAGGTGTTGATGACTTCATCCACGGCGCCCAGGATGAAACGCTTGACCAGACCAACGTATAGATCTTTCCGGATACGGCCTTCCTGCTGACCGGTTTCAACGATTTCCGACACCAGGTCCTGATACATCTGGGACATCTCCCTGATCTGGTCTTCAGCCAAACGGCTGTTCTGATGGGTTTCAACCTGATACACCACCGCCATATCCCGATCGCGTTGAAATTCGGTAAGATGCCGTCGGATGAGATTGCGCAGCTTATCCAGACTGTTATCCGATTTATTGACCTCGGCCCGGAACCGCTCAAAAACCTGTTTGGTTCTGTAACTGAAAAAATGCACCAGAATGTCATCTTTATTCTTGAAATATAGATAGATGGTACCATCCGCCACACCGGCCTCCCGGGCAATCTGGGCCACGGTTGACTGGTAAAAACCCTGACGGGCGAACACTTTCACCGCTGCCTTCAGGATCAGATGGTACTTGTTATTTTTTTCTTTTTTATTGATTTTGTGCCTCCTGTCTCGACCAAAGAGAACTAAAAATGAATGAGTATTCATTCATATTACAGGGCTGCCTGCTCCCTGTCAAGTCTTAACTGAAATAAAATCATCAGAATTTTAGTAATTTTTTATAATGTTATTATAGATACTTATAATATTATAGCTATATAATTATAAATATAAATTTTTGAATAGATTTAAGTTATACACAATGAATATGTATTCATTTGATTTGTGGTCATAATTGTATTATTAAGCCTCCTTAGATCGAGTGGACGATTAAAATGCCTATGCGGCATTATTGTCAGAAACCGTGGATGCGGTGGTTTATGATGCCCCGAACCTGCTTCATTATGCCAACGGTGAAGGCAAGGGTAAGGTGATAGTGGTCGGAAAATTATTTGTTCTCCAGGATTATGCCATGGCCCTGCCCCAGGGCAGCCGGTGGCGTGAAAAAATTAATCGAGCAGTCTTAGCACTATTGGAATCCGGAGAAACCAGACACATCCGGTCGAAGTGGTTTGGGGATGAAAACAGTTTATAGAAGCCCAATTGAGTTAAAAACCAATTGAGCGTTTCGCTCAATTAGGATAGAAGCATCTGGCAGGAAGGCTTAAATGATTCGAAAATTTATTTATATTCTTATAACATTGGCAATTGTTTTCGCCTGTGCTACTGCCCCGCAGCCGAAATTTGAATTCCCCGCAAGCACTCGCATCGGTATCGTAAATCATTTGGAGCGCCGGGCAACCCACCGAAATTTCAGTTCCTTGAGAGTCGGTAACTTCTCAAAGCAGATAGATGTCGATTGGGACATCCCTGACTATATAGAAAAAAGATTGTCCGCCACTTTAAAAGCGGATCCCCGTTACACAGTCATACTAATCAGACCGGTAGAGCCATTAGGTGGGATAAACCAGGAACCTGATTTGTCCGATAGGACCTTAACATCGGGAAGATTAAAACCGGCAACGGCTGATTACCTTAGTTTCCTATCTGATAAATACGAGGTAGATGTATTAATATCGGTCAGAAGTTACCGGGGACCCGGTGTGATTAAGATCGATAAACATCCGATTGATTTGCAGGGCTATGGTCTGTTTACCAAACAGCTTTTAATGTCAAAACACGCCTATGCCTATGCAAACATAACGGTTGAGGTATTCAAAACCGGGCCGCTGACTTACCTTGGCTCGGGCAAACCTGAAAACAGAGTCTGAAAAATATGCCGCGATCTGAAATATCGAAACTGGTATCGCTGATAAAAAAGTATGCGGAACAGGCGGTCAAGAATGCTATGGTGAACACGAATCTACTTCCGCCTGATTGGAATGAATAATTTTGGTCTTCATCCGGCTGGGAATTATAATCATACTTACATAAAAAATTTTTCACCGAATTCGGCAACATATTCATCAATCTCTTTGGCAAAATGCTCCAGGAATTTGTCCATCTTGTTGCCTTCATGCTGCAGGACTTTTTCTGCAATATTGGATGCTTTAGTGTAGACTTTTTCAAATTCATGATCAGCCAACCCGCTAATTTCTTTGGCTTCCTCTTTGGAACTGTGACCTGCGTGAGCAAAAGCCGAAGCAAATACTCCGGTCATGTGTTTAACTTTCTCTTTAGACATTAA
>JAFDDW010000737.1 GCA_019310665.1 Deltaproteobacteria bacterium | reverse complement strand
TTTCGGATACGCCATCCTACATGGATAACTATGTTGCCGCCCTCTTTTTGCCCCACACCGATATGAATAAGTTCCCCAAGCTAAAAGCCCGCCTGGAAACCCGGAAAAAAATGACGATTGACGAATGATGGGGTCGTGAAAAAAGCGAACCGCAGAACCGCAGAATATCGAATGTCGAATGTCGAAGGGAGGAATCGCTTCGCTCTAGCTTTTTTAAAATTGACAGAATACATTCCTTCGAAATTCGACATTCATTATTCGATATTCGATATTCGCTTTTTCAAAGTTTCTTTGTCGATTAGACTGGCCGCTTTTCAGGCCAGAGGCGGCGCTGAACCCTGAACCAAGATTAGTTGAATAGTTGATAAGTTAGCCTATTTGACTAACCGACCCCCTGCAATCAACTCAATCAACTATATATACCCTGAACCCAGAACCCCTGAACCCTGCCTAACCTATGAAGCCTGTTCAACCCTGAACTCTGAACCCAAAACCTCTGAACGGTTCATATAAATGAATCGGATTTAGATTTAATTAGAGATTTAAATTCAGATCCGCTCTTCTCTTGACAAAGTCAGCGACTCCATATAAATAAAAATATTCTGTATTTTATGAGGACCGGCAGGTCTTTAGGTGAGTAATATTGCAGACCTATATAGTATGAATTAAATCTCAGAAATCAAGGCCATAAATCTACCGTATTGTAGATTAACTAAATAAATAAAATCATGAAAGGGGGCTGATAAAAATTTGGGTATTCGTCAGGAGACAGTTCCATTGGTGGTTAACCAGTTGCAATGTTATGAATTTGGAACGCTGCAATCACTAACCGGTAAGCGTATACAAGGAGGTCACATTGGCTTTTGAATTTTTTAAAGAATCCTATACCGGCAGTATAAAAGAAATCACCCTGGGAAAGGGCGATAATGCCGTAACTGTCGGCGGAGAGTCGTGCTATCCCTTCTACCAGTTCGAAGGGGCGATGCCCAACAAACCCAGGATTGCCATGGAAATCTGGGATATGGAACCGGAAGATTGGCCGGAGGCAGCGCTCGCACCTTTTAAGGATGTCATTTCGGACCCGGCCGCCTGGGCCAAAAAATGCGTCGAGGAATTCGGTGCCGAGATGATTGTGCTTCAGCTTAAAAGCACCGATCCCAACGGCGATGATGCTTCGGCCGATGATGCTGCCGCGACTGTTAAAAAAGTCCTGGGCGCGATTGATGTGCCCCTGATTATCTGGGGAACGGCCAGCGTGGAAAAAGATGAGGAAGTTCTCAAAAAAATTGCCGAGGAATGTGAGGGAGAAAACCTTATTATCGGTCCGGTGGAAGACAAAAATCACAAGGGTATCGGTGCGGCCGCCATGGGTTTCGGCCACACCATCATCGCATCTTCCCCGATTGATGTGAACCTTGCCAAGCAGTGCAATATTCTGCTTGAAAACCTGGGGATGCCCATGGATCGCTTGATTATCGATTCCACCACCGGCGGGTTGGGTTACGGACTTGAATATTCCTATTCCGTGATGGAGCGGATCCGTATGGCAGCGCTGGCCCAGGGCGATGACAAACTGCAGTTTCCGATCATCAACAACCTCGGCAACGAGGTCTGGAAGTGCAAGGAAGCCAAACAGCCGGTCGAAGAGGCACCGCTGCTGGGGGATCCCGAAAGACGGCCGATTCTGATGGAAGCCGTGGGAGCGGTGGCCTATCTGATGGGTGGCTCAAATGTGCTCATCATGCGTCATCCAGAGTCCATTCGAATGATCAAAGCTTACATTGATCTGGTTTATGAAGGCGGCATGGCCACGGATGTGGCGCCGATTGAAAAACAGCTGGACGATGTGGAAAAAACAGCTGGACGATGTGGAGATCGATCTTTTAGCCCTTTCACCCGAGCCGGATTTGACCATCGAAGAAGAAAAGGCCAAAAAACCGGCCCCGGCCAAAAAAGCAGCGGCACCCGAACCCGCGAAGAAGGCGGTACCCGCGGCCAAGAAGGACGCTGCTCCCGAACCGGAGAAAAAGGCCGCGCCAACGCCGGCACCTGCAGCGGTCACCGAGGCTAAAGTCGAAGAAGATGCCGCAGCGAAAGCCGATGCGGAAGCTAAGGCCAAGGCTGATGCCGAAGCAAAGGCCAAGGCCGAGGCCGAAGCCAAAGCAAAAACCGAAGCGGAAGCAAAGGCCAAGGCGAAAGCTGAAGCTAAAGCCAAGGCTGATGCTGAGGCCCAGGCTAAAGCTGAAGAAGTTGCCAAGCGTGAGTCCGAAGAAGAAGCCGTAAGACAGCGGAGAGCAAAAGAGCATGACGAAAGAATGGCAACGACTGCCACAACCGAGGATAAAAAGGTTACAATGACGGCGGCCAAGACCCAGAGATCCGCTTTATCTAAATTTAAGAAGATTAGAAGATAATGAATCTTTTGCATCACTGAAGGCAAATGAGTTCAGAAATCTGCGGTTGATAAATTTATAAACAGGTTGAGAACACCTTAAGATGTTTTGGAATTAATTAAGTATTGAGTTGATAAATTAATAACATAATATGAGGAGGAACCTCTAATGGCAGGAAAAATAGCAAAAGTAGTAAAACCGATTAAAACCAAAAAACTGGCTGATCCTGTTGCATCAAG
>JAFDDW010000138.1 GCA_019310665.1 Deltaproteobacteria bacterium | reverse complement strand
ATATTATTGGCTATCCTTGACTCCACCTAAAATTCGTTGTCGTTTATCTTATCTCTCAATATTACCTCTGCCATGACAAATTCTCATCAACCCAATTATTTTCGCTGTCCCTTATCATCTTCGCCATTTTCTCTAAGTATTTTGCGAATTCGAGCCTGTATTCTTTATCTTCTATTTCAATATATTGTTTGATTAATTTTTCTATGTCTACGAGTTGTTGGTCTTTTGATTGGATGACGTTTAGGATCTTGGAGTTGGGGAAACCGGGTGCTGTGATCGAGATATACCATGGTTTGCTTTCTCCTATGGATTCAGCTTCGGCAATGATTACGTCCAATGTTTGATCTGTGCCTAAGTTGGAATGTGTTTGAACCATTATAATATCCTCGTTGAGTTTAACAGGAACATAGAGTCAAAGATTTCTGATGAATTCGTCAACATGAAATTTTATGATTTTTTGTGCAGTTACGCCTCTGGATTGTGGGAGCGTCTCAACGTCGGTGAAGATTTTCCCACCTATCAACCGTGAAAGAATTCTTCGGAAATCGTTAGTGCAGGTTTCGCCAAAGACATGGAAGCCGCAATCGTTGCAGTTCTCTCTCATTTGACAGGATACCTGATAATCGTTTTCATTTTATCCGGCTTATTTTTTCTTGGGTCGGAAAGGTATATTTCATGATGCTTGCCATTTACAGAAATTCCGTTAGCATCTATGAATGCCATTAACTCATTGATTGTTTTATGTTCAGTTGAATATGGTCCAATGTGCATGATTTGAACACATTTCCCCTCTGTCATTTTCTCGAGTGCTATTTTTTGTACCAATTCATTCTTCTTTTTCTTTGCAACTACCGGTTGAACAGAGAACATCAATTCTTTTGTGATAAACTCGGGCATTCTGATTAACAATTTCCAGCGCCACTCACTTCTTGGTATTTCAAGTGCAGGTGTATCTCCCTCTACCCACCACAGGCCCTCCAACTTGGGAACCCCAAAATCCTTATCTTGCTCTTTACAAATTTTCTTGATCCCGTAAGCTAAGGGATACAGAGCTTCCACTTTACTTACAAACATTTTTCCTGCTGGCTCTCCAATACCCTCAATTGTCAAATAGTTGGCTTCATCAAACTCAACTATTTCAGGATTTTTCCCCGCATTGTAATAAGACTTATACTCTTTTAATAAATCGAGCTTAGACATCAGTTTTTATCCTTATAATTGAGATATTTTTTTCTCGTTCACCTTTTCCCTCAGCTTCTTTGAGCTCCGGAAGGTGACTCTTTTTCTTGGGGCCAGCATCATGTCCTCTCCTGTCGCCGGATTCCTGCCGCGTCGCTTCTTTTTCTTTTTCACACAGAATTTACCGAAGCCGGAAATCAATACGTCTTCTCCGTTTTCCAGGGATCGTTTGATGAGTTCCAAGATTATTTCGACGGTCTCAAAAGCTTTTTTGTGGGTGTACCCGTTGGTTTCAACAACTGATTCTACGATTCGGGCTTTGGTGAGGGAGCCAGATTTTGGCATGGTGGGAGCCTCCTTTCTGATGGAGACTTAAAACTATCGGTAAGAGTTTGATTTGTCAATTAAAAACTCGTTATGGTTTAACACCACCAAGACGTTACAGAATTGGAAAAAATGACCATTCGGAAGGCTGTTGGTGTTGTATTGGGAAAGACCGGCGGGGTAGGACAAAGTTCTGCCTCAAATGTACAAGGGCTATAGTTTTCATAAATCAACCCTCATTTCGATTAGACAAACTAATCCACAATAATAAGATTTGCTGAACAAACCTAAAATCCCCCGGTATTGTATATTTCCCCTGTCCAATCCACATAATACGCCGACTGGAGATTTCGTGCCTGCATCAAATCTTAGTAATCCACCTAAAATTGTTGCATATTTCATTTGGCAATCTTAAAATCGACTCCATCTGAGGTATGACCCTCTAAACAGACCAACTGAACAACTACGCCCAGTAGACCTTATTTTCTGAAGTTAAGCTAAAGATGTTTTGGCTGTTACTGGTATAAAAAATTAGAGGTAATATGACGCGGATAATTAATTCAGATTATCGTGACCGTTGTCGATCTGACCGGTCGGACCTTTATCCGGTTCATGTCTTGAAGCGAGTTGATCGCCCCACAACGATATTAAATGAGGACGAAATTCAGCGTGTAGATGAACGGCGAGGTGGATTTCACCGCGCTGGTTTAGGGGAATTCGGCGAACGGCTCCAGAAAGAATATAAGCGATTTGTTCCCAAGCACCCCTTGTCGGGCGCTTTGGTGACGATGGCAGGCGCTTTGGGGAATATGGTCGATGCGCCGGCTTTCTCAAGCGATGAATCCGACACCCCCTGGGGCGTTTCCTCGTGGACACCCATGAAATCGATTGCCGAGCATCAAGCCCCTCTCACCGACGACTCGGAGGCCATGGCCCGCCACATCAAAGAAACTGCGTATTTTTTAAGAGCCGATATGGTCGGCATCTGCGAATTGCCGCCCTACACTGTGTATACCCACGGCAAGCATGACGGAAAACCTGTCGAATTGAATCATAAATATGCAATCGGCATTTTGATCGATCAGGACTGGCGCACTGCCTCTGCCTTTAACGGTCATGACTGGATCAGCAACTCAATGAGTTTTTTGTCCTATTCGAGCTCGGGTTTTATCGCCTGCATTCTGGCCGATTACATCCGGCGCCTGGGATACCCGGCCCGAGCCCATCACGCGATGAATTATCAGGTGGTGGTGCCGCCAATATTACTTTTGGCAGGACTGGGGGAAATGTGCCGTATTGGCGATGTGGTCCTCAATCCGTTTCTGGGGCCTCGCTTTAAAGCAGCAGTTGTCACCACCGACCTGCCATTGGCCGCGGACAAACCCATTGACTTTGGCTTGCAGGATTTTTGCGATAAGTGCGGCAAATGCGCCGAGCATTGCCCCTCCCAGGCGATAAGTCATAAGGATAAAATCATGTACAACTACTATCAAAAATGGGACAACAACGTTGAAAAATGCACCGCCATGCGCGTTGGCAACCAACAGGGCTCCGGCTGCGGCACGTGCATTAAAGTCTGCCCCTGGAACAAGCCCTATACGCCGTTTCTCCGCACGGTTAACTGGACCATGCGCAACATCCCGTCGCTAAGACGGGTAGGTATTTGGGCTGATGATGTTTTTGGGTACGGCAAGCCAAATGACAATCTAAAATGGTGGCTGGATCTTGAACGAGTAAACGGAGACTTGCAGGTACCGCGGCGTTCAAAATCAAACCAATTGTTTATTGAGCCTGAGCATTGATCGTGATTTGCCTAAAACGAGAGATTTTATCCCACTGCTTGGCGCTATTTTATTATAAGGATGATCGATGAAAACTGTTAAAGAACCTACATATAAGAAATATATAACCAAAGAGTTGAAACGATTTGATGATCGCAACACTGCATTTAGTCGGGGTGCTGCCGAGGGAAATAAATATTCCAAAATGCACCAAAACTGCCTTAAAAACCTGAAGTCAATTAAACCCGGTAAAACCATTATAGACCATGCCACCTGGGTTGCAGGAGCAACCGTTGACTATGTGGTTCGGGCAAATCTTTTAGGCAGAGAAACCCAACCGATTTATAACAACCAGTACCGACTAAAAAACCCTAATCCAATAGAATTGACCAATATAGTTAAAGACAAAGCCCGATGGATTGGTGCTGACGAGGTGGGGATAGCCAAAATCAACCCAGCCTTCATCTATACTCACTGGGGAAACCAAAATGTGAATTACTCATATGCGGCTGAAGTGGGCGACCCCATTGAGATTCACGAAGAATGTGATACCGTGATCATTATGGTACATGAAATGGGTTACGATGTGATTCAAAGATCACCCGGCATTGAATATGACACCGATATTGAGTATTCGAAGGGAGCCTGGTGTGCCAGCTCTTTGGCCACATTTATTTCTGAACTTGGATATCGTGCCATACCCTCGGTAAATGAACTGGGAATCAATATTGCTATGGCAGTTGACGCCGGACTTGGTGAACTAGGGCGGAACGGACAATTAATTACCCGGGATTACGGACCACGTGTTCGTTTAAGTAAAGTATTTACCAATCTTCCATTGATCCCCGATAAACCTATCGATATCGGGGTTCAAAAATTCTGTGAAGAGTGTGCCTTATGCGCCAAGTACTGTCCCAGCAATTCAATCCCAGATGGAGAAAGAACGGATGAGGCTTGGAACGAACATAATGTACCCGGTCTGCAGAAATGGCCGGTCAGGGCCATGAAATGCTTGGACTGGTGGGTGAAAAATGGAAATCATTGCTCGGTCTGTATCCGGGTTTGCCCCTGGAATAAGCCCAATGACTGGTTGCATAAATTTGTAAGAATATTTGCCGAATATAATATTCTCACCAAGCAGGTTATCTACTTTGATCAACTACTGGGCTACGGAAAACAGGTGAAACAAACTCACTATGCTCAAGACCCGGAAGTGGAATTAATTTCAAATAGAGAACTAAAATAGAATCCAGCTTTTTATAACGGTATCCACAGTCATAGAACACCCCATAAAAATTGCAGACAAATCTACCAATCCTCAATTTGCCCTGTATTGAAGCGAAAAATATTAGCCGAGGTTTTCAGCGGTAGCTGCCTAAATCTAATGGGGTATAAAATGGATATATCAGGAAGTTGTGGCAAGCCGTTATTCAAAATATGTTGGAGATGTTACCAGTCTTAAAGCAATTCCCATCACCACAATATCTGGTATAGTCATGGGGTTTTTCATATTTCAGTGATGGGGAGGAAATATCTCTTCTATATAGCTAATATAGCTGCGTAGCTGCTCCTGAAGTTGTGCGTCATCCCAGCCCAGAATCTCAGCCATGATATTTGCGACAGGTTCCAGTTTGGCTCGACCCTGATCGAGATCCCAGCCCATATCGGCACGCCGGAAGAAAAGGTCGGTAAGGCTGCTGATCTGTTCTTCTTCAATTATTTTTTTCAGAATCTTAGCGCCTAAGGGACCCGTGGAATGACCGCTCTGCTCTTTTTGTATCCGTTCGGTGACAGCACTGGGAAAATAAGATAGCTCTTGGGCGGAGCTTGAGGGGCTAATGCGTTTGGCCACAGCGTCCGCCAAGTCTGAGCCAATGATGCGATAGGTCATGATCGGCCCCCCAGTAAGCATTAACATATTGGGAAAGCCCTCATCGCTGAGATCATGAATGCGAATCTGCCGTGTCCCCTTGGGGTCCTTTGGATCACAGGATACCGGCTGGATACCGGCATAGGTATAATGCACATCATTGCGCGTCAGATTCAGTTTCGGAACGATAAGATTGATTTCCGAAAGCATCCAGTCCACCTCTTTTTCGGTGCACACCACGGAATCGAGGTCCTGATCGTAAGGGGTTCGTGTCGGACCGATATAGTGCATGCCTTTCCAGGGTAGGCAATAGATGGTTTCATTCTCACTATTAATGCCCATCATGCCCCATTCTGCCAGTTCCTCTGGTAGGTTGACGAGGATATGAATCCCTTTGAGCCCCACCATGCGTCGTTTGGAATTTCCGGTAAGACGTCTTATCATCTGGTCACCCCAGGGACCGCTTGTATTAAGGACAACTCTACATTTAATGGTGACACTCTCACTTGAGTCGTGGCGATCCTGCAAATTCAACTCCCAGTGATCCCCTATCCTTTTAGCATGCACGCACTCGGTATAATTCCGTATTACTGCCCCGAGGCGATGAGAATCTTTGAGGGTATCGATAACGAGACGTTCGGCCGAAAGAAATTGATAATCCCTGAAGACTGCGAAACCTTTGAGTTTTTGAGGGTCGCGCACCCACTTACTGAACGGCACCTTATCCATGTTCTTTCGGGTATAGCGCTTATAGTCCAACGGCAAGTCCCCGGGTCCAAGGATTTCCAGAAGCTTAAACCCAACATCCAATTGCCAAGGAGCGTATGGACCATCTTCATAAATGGGGAAGCAAAAACGGAAGGGGTGCACCAATGGCTTCATTGTCTTAGCAATTTGGCTGCGGGAGTCCATTGATTTCTTGGCA
>JAFDDW010000137.1 GCA_019310665.1 Deltaproteobacteria bacterium | reverse complement strand
CCAGGGAGTGAGCGGCGGTGCCGTTCGCAAGAGCCGCTAACGGAGGGCTGACTCTTATATTGGTTCCGATGACCACCGCACCCTCTGCGGTCTTATCTAAATCCTGAACTAGTCGGAGCAGAGGAATGCTGGAATCGCTCAAGGAACCGCGAGCCGCCACTCCGATGTAATCAAGCAGCAGATACTTTGTCCGATCAATGATGTCATCCGACAGGTCATTGTAATTTAAATCATGGCATCTTTGAATGATTTCCTTTGTGAGTTCCATGACGTTTACTATTTAAGTTAAAAAGTTTAACGATAGTCAAACCAAACGTTTCAGTTATTGTAAGTTGCAACCTCAATTAAATTCCGGTCCGGATCCCGGACATAAATCGACATCATTGGGCCCAGCGCGCCGGTTTTTTTTACGGATCCTTCCAATATCTCCACCTCGCAATCACGGATATGCCGGACAACGTCGGCCAATGAATCGGTTGTCATGAAGCAGAGATCACCGGAACCCGGAGTAGGATGCAAGGCTTTTGGTTCGAGCTCCCGGCCCTGTTGATGAAAGTTTATCTTTTGATTACCAAAAATAACGGCCTTACGTCCATATCCGAACACAACTTCCTGCATGCCTAAAACATTGTTGTAGAAAGTACAGCTTGCGCCAATATCTTTGACCGTCAAAACAAGATGATCTATATGTGCTATTTTCATCGCTTACGGGTGATCCCCCCTTCTTTGGCCAGGGCAATAAAATGTGCCACATCTATTTGTTTCGGGCAAACAAAGGAACATGCCCGGGATGAATGACATCGGTAGACGCCTTGATCGCTGTATAGGATCTTTAACCGTTCCTGCTTTTCCTGTTCGCGGGGATCCATGACCCGGATGATAGCGGCAAGCATCGCATGGGGGCCCAGAAAAGTTCTGTGGCTGCTAATACACGCCGAAGCACAACAAAAACAATTTATGCATCGGGTAGCATTGACATAACCTTCAAGCTCATGGGGTGATATGGGATATTCTTCTCCCGGCGACAGGGCAGGGGCCGGCCGAATGATATACGGTCTGACCTTATCCAGCCTTTCATAAGCCTTTTCTAAATCTACCAGCAGATCCCGCACAACCGGAGCAATGTTTAAAGGTTCAATATTAAATGTCGTGGTGTTGAAGTATTGTACGGCGTTTTCAACCAGAAGTTCGCAGGCCAGCAGCGATTTCCCGTTGACTTTAACCGAGCACGTTCCGCACTGTCCGTGTTCGCACGATGAGTTCCAGGCTAAGGTCGCATCCTGTTC
Organism: Deltaproteobacteria bacterium; assembly: GCA_019310665.1. Lineage (GTDB taxonomy): Bacteria > Desulfobacterota > Desulfobacteria > Desulfobacterales > JAFDCJ01 > JAFDCJ01. The sequence goes on along the minus strand of JAFDDW010000137.1, from coordinate 4,824 downwards.
TTCATTGATTTTGCGAAATAGATCTACAAACCGGAGAATTCGCCCGGCTTCCAACCGGTATTCCTGAATCCAGGAGCGGTGGGTATCCGGATCGTAGCGGTGAATTTTCAGGGTAAGGTTGTAGACTTGCTGTCCGGTTTTTTGGCTCATCATCGACCTTGGTTTCCGTCAATACAAAACACCTTATATCTAGTACTTCCTCTCAATCATCCCAAACTTCTCGTAATACTCCCCCTTTTCATTGAAGATACTCATATCCACTTCCCTTTTAGCCATCTCGACTTCACCGAATTGAGTCATGGATACTAGGGTGTGATAGTTAAACTCATCTTTTCTTGCGGGAAAATCTTCACGATAATGCGCGCCTCTTGACTCTCGGCGATCCAGTGCGGCGCGGGCGATGATCATGGATACGCTCAGAAGATTATCCAACTCCCAGTGTTGAAAAAGCTCCTGGTTCATGCGCAGGCTTTTAGAGGATAGCGCGGTTTTGTCGGCCCGGTCTTTGAGTTCTTTTAACGTTTCCATAGTTTGCAAAAGTCCCGCTTCAGTTCTAAAAATACTTACTTTGTCCGTCATCAGGGTTCTGAGAGCATCACGAATCTTCCCGATGTTGTCATCCCCACCGGCTTCCAGGTATTGTGAAAATCGGGATAATGTTAAATGTCCCTTAGCTTCCGGCAAATTGTCTGAAACGCTATTAAAATAGTCCAGAACCCTGTCCGCGGCGAATTTGCCCATGGTGATCAGCTCCAAAATGGAGTTCGTCCCCAGGCGATTGAAACCATGAAAACTCGCTGCCGCACATTCGCCGACCGCAAAAAGGCCCGCAATGACTTTTTGAGAGCGGTCCAGGATTTCACCGGAAGCGTTGGTGGGGATTCCGCCCATGTGGTAGTGATTGCTGGGGTGAACGGGGCATAGTTCATGTTTGGGGTCGATATTAAGGTATTTTTTGAAAAATCCCGTAACTTCAGGGATCTGTTTTTCATGTACGACATCCGGCAGATGCCGCAAATCGATCCAAACATGCTCAAGCCGGTGATCCGGATTCAAAACGCCCCGCCCCTCGCGAATTTCCGAGACGATGGCGCGGGCCACCAGATCGCGCGGAGCCAGTTCCTTCATCTTGGGCGCATAACGCTCCATGAAAGGCTCCAATTCCTTGTTGCGTAAAATACCGCCCACCGAACGCAGCGTCTCGCTGGCCAAAATCCCGGGACCCACGATCCCGGTGGGATGAAACTGCACGGCTTCCGGGTCCATTATAGGTAACCCGGCCTGGAGAATGAGTGTCAGCCCATCACCCGTGTTCTGGCGGCAATTGGTGGTGACCTTAAAAACCTGACCGCTTCCGCCGGTCGCCAAAACCGTGGCTCTGGATAGGACGCGGACGAGTTCGCCTGTCTTTTGTTTGAATACCAGGCAGCCGATACACTGGTTATCCTTAAACAACAGTTCGGTGGCGATGCTTTGATTGATAAACGAAATATTTCGTTTCAACGATTCTCCCCAGCAGGTGTCCATAATTCCTTTTCCGGTTCGATCAGCTTCAAATACCGCGCGATAAGCCGATGATTCGCCGAAATTCAGGGTATGCCCGCCAAAGGTTCGTTTGCTGAGTTTCCCATTGTGATCACGGCTGAAGTGCATCCCCCTGGTTTCCAGCCATAAAATTTGCTCCCAGGCCGCCTCCGTAATTTTGCGGACAACACCTTGATCGGCAGTACAATCAGACCCTTTCCAGGTGTCAAACATGTGATAAATGGTTTTATCCGCCGGATCTTTGGGATCCACCGCTGCCAGGCCGCCCTGGGCTGTGGACGTATGGGATTTCTGCGGATGGGAGCCCTTGGTTATGGCGATGACGCTGGTTTCCGGCCGTTTTTCGAGCACCTCCGCAGCACAACGCAATCCGGCGCCGCCGGCACCTATTATCAGTAAATCGCATTGAAGCGTGGAGGCTATTTTTAAAGATTTGCTCATAATATTGCTCTATACCCAATTAAAATCCGAAATCCGAAACACGAAATCCGAAGCAAATTCAAATTCCGAATGTTCAAATGTTCTAGACTTGGAAACCATTCACTTTCTGATTATTATGTAATGAAAGAAATTTTCGGTTGGCCATTATACCCTTCTGGTTGATAATTATAAATTTAGACGTTCAACCTTTTGCATTCCGCATTCCCCATTCCGCATTCATTAGCATTCCATGGCGCCAACGTTCTTTCATGCCAAACGGTAACTAACCCTAATTAAAGTATAATAGTTAGTTTTATCCCAACCCAGCCAAGAACGGCTATGGTTAGCGCAATTAAAAAAGTCAGAACGTTTTGCAGTGATCCGGGCGGAAGATAATCTTTACAAATGGATACTAATCCATACCCGGCGTGGTACGATACTCCTAGAACCAGCGTCAGATCCAATAGTTTAGCTGAAACGTGCTGCATCCTATTTATGACAGTATTTGCTTCATGAGCGATGGCGGGTTCCAGATGCATAAACAGCATGTGAGCCGGTATCATTATCAATAAATAGACACCGATCATTCTATGAAGTTTCCAGGCCATACTGTTTTCCGTGCGCCAAATTTTCAGAGAAACCAAATAAACCAGACTGATACTGAAAACAAGAATGGGTAACCAATATACGATCAGCGATGCGGATTGATCCTGCCGAATCATCATCAGCCCCAGCAGTAAAATATAGGTAGTAGAAAGGCCAAGCATCCACCTGATCAAAGATTCATCGTTGCGGCGCCCAAAGACTTCAAACAAGATCAAGCGGCCACCGTTGAGGGCATGAAAAATAACCGGCACCGCCAGCAGCCACTCCAGAAAGGAAAAAAGAAAAAATCCAAAGAGCTTCATTTTGGCGTCGTAGGCAACCGGAGTGGCAAGAAAGGAAAGCGTGTAGATGTGAACAAAAAAATAAAGGGCAAGAAGTAATCCGGTTATCCGATGCGCCCAGGCAATAATAAATGGCCATCCGCGTGTTTTGGCGTAAAACGAAACAACCGGCGGCAGGTGTTCCAGGACCGGAAGAATATACCGTTCAACGGGCAATTTGATCGGATTCCATGATGCTTTATTCATTGGGAATCAGCTATCAGGCGCTTATAATTATTTTTGGGTTTTTTGTGGCAATATTCCCTTTGACGTGAATTCCACCAGGGGCATGAGCTTCACATAATTTTATCGATTATCGACAAGGTACATTCGGTCGTTGGCCGCGTCAAGGAAAATCAGTTTAGACTTACATCGGAGAGCTGAAGGATCATTCTTCTTTTTCGTAAATATTAAATTCCGGATCGTTCCGCTTCGCGGGCAATGACCACTCCTTCCCGGCTTATGGATCCCCCCCACGATTACCGATACACCGGCATTTTCAAAATCCCGATATGCCCGCCTGATATCCCCCTCATCCAGTGTGGGAAAGACGTCAGAACGTAGGAAAAAAGAATTATCAATCATTTCAGACCAATAAACCTACATTCGCAATCGCTTGGCAACCTGTACCCTCCAGTACCCACTGATCGATGGTCTAGCCGGTTCTTAGCCACCAAACCACTGATCAGGTAAGTTAAATACCTAAATTTAAGGGTGTTATGGCATTTTGCATGAAAATTTGGCTCATTTTCTGCTTGACATTCAGTTTTTTATATTACATTTATTGTTGACTGCAATATTCAGCATCAATGGATTAATATATCCTGCGTTGCAGCCAGGATTAGTCCCTGCCTCATATCACAAAAGTTACTGTCGGATAGCGACTTGAGATGGACGATTAATAGATCAGTATCTAGATTCTAACATCTCTTTGTTTGAGAGATTTTAAATAAGATAACAGTCAAGCGTGTTCCTGCACTCTTTGCTCTCATAATTTTAATAGCTGGTTTATAAATATTAATCCATTGCATGGATGGAGATAGACTCAAACTGCCTGGTCTGCCACACGCAACCGGCTTACAGTTCCCGGCGGACGAGTATATTTTCCGCCGCGTATCAGGAAGGAGGGGGATGTTGTATTAACCAAACAACCTTAATCGAGGAGGAAAGCGTCATGTCCGCAAAACAAAAATTTCTAATCACGTTGGTAGTAACGGTGGCCGTCATCGGTCTTGTCTTTTCGAGTTCGACCTGGGCCAAGGTTGAAGGCGATACGATAATTTTAGGTGCCGCGGTCTCTCTTACGGGAAAGTATTCCACAAACGGCAAACATACAAAAAACGGTTATGAACTTGCTGTTAAAAGAATAAATAGTAAAGGCGGAGTCAAAATAGGAGGAAAGTCATATAAATTTAAAATAATTTATTATGACGATGAGTCTAATTCTGGCCGTGCTGCCCAACTTGCAGAAAGACTTATCAAACAAGATGGTGTCAAGTATATGCTTGGACCTTACAGTTCAGGTTTGACTAAAGCCATGGCTCCGGTAACCGAGGAAAACAAAATTCCTATGGTTGAAGCGAATGGTGCATCAAGGTCATTGTTTACAAAAGGGTATAAATATTTGTTCGCAGTATTGTCTGCTGCAAATCAATATCTTGAAGTAGCGATCGATTTGGCTGTTGAAAAAAATGATGGTGAACCAGTCAAGATCGCAATGGCATTTGAACAAGATGCATTCTCACAAGACGTGAGACTGGGTATTCTCGAGGCAGCCAAAAGAACAGCCTCAAAGATCGTTATTGATGACAAGTTGCCAAAAGAGTTGAACGATATGGCGGCAACATTGGCTAAGGTTAAAGCGGTTAAGCCTGATGTGCTGGTTGTATCCGGTCACTCTAAAGGTGCATTGACTGCCATCAGACAAATTTCT
>JAFDDW010000136.1 GCA_019310665.1 Deltaproteobacteria bacterium | reverse complement strand
GCATGCGTTCTATCGCCCTGGATGAATCCCCCGGGCTGGCAGATAAGCAGGGTTCGAGCCCTTTAAATCAGAATTCGATTGTTTTAGCTGCAAATGATAATAACGAACCGGATGATGCAGAAAAAGCAGCATCTGGTTCCGGAAGCAAAGGATCGGAAACAGAATCGAAGCCAACGGTTGAGAGCCAGGAAAAATCATCCAAAACAAAACCAAGACCGCTGAAGCCCTTTGTCCCGTCTGAGAAAATTCCGGGGGATCAGGCGGTGGATTTTCCGGTAGACATATAGACGCAGAGGTTAACCGGTTTGCCGGTTTGCCCGTTTGCCGGTTGGCCCGTCAGCTTTAACCACCACCGGCTAATCGGACAACGGGTCAACGGGCTAACCCTATGAACATATCCATGCATAGTCTTGAAGGGTGCTTTGTTTAATCGGTAAATAAACCTTAAACCGGATAATTATAATGAAAAAGAACTTCCCCGTATCCATTGAATTTATCTACCAGATCTTTTCGTTAATCGTGATTATCATCATCGTGCACGCCGCTTATGTCGCCGTGATCCGACCCAATGCCGACGCGATTCTCGCCCGGCAAGCGGCGGCCCTGTTAGAAGATAACAAATCGCCGGTCACCGAACGCTCCGTGTTCGTTCTGATACGTGACTATGAGCAGGAGACCTGTTTTATCCTCATGTTCTGGGCCCTGGCCATTATGGCTTTCAAAGGTGTTATGACCGTCCGGCATCGCGCGCTCCTGAATCAGGATTTGGTACCCCTGGCGGAAGGCATGCGGGTATTGCCGGAAGACACCCGCGATGTTTCGCGACAGATCCAGGCCCTGCCGCCCCATCAACGCAACGCCTTGCTTCCCCGGGCGCTGCTGGCGGCTTTGCACAGGTTCAGTACCACCAGAAATATACAGGATGCTGCGAGTGCCACCCATGCTTACTGTAATGCGGAAGCCGAGCGGCTGGAATCTGAGCTGTCGATGATCCGATATATCGCATGGGCGATTCCTTCGGTGGGTTTTATCGGCACCGTGCGCGGAATCGGGCAGGCCCTTGGACAGGCACACAAAGCCATTGAAGGGGACATTTTCGATGTGACCACCAGTCTGGGGGTAGCGTTCAATTCAACCCTCATTGCGCTTCTGATCAGCATCGTGCTGATGTTTCTTTTACATCAATTGCAATCCCTTCAAGAACATTATGTGCTGGACACCGAAGCGTACTGCGAGGAGAAACTCACGCGGCATCTGCATACGCAGTAAAAAACGGTTCAAAGGTTCAGCGTTCACGGTTCAGGGTTGCCACGTATAAATGCTAAATGGTGGTCATTTTACAACCTCTGAACTCTGAACCCTGAACCTTGAACCTATGGGCCCTGAAACCTATTAAATCGGGCGACGGGCCCTGGTCTGTGTGCATTATACCGAAGGGAACCGAGTATGAATCTAATCGGACTTGAACTGATCGATGCCGGCATTATGGCAGCCGGAAGCACAACTGAAAAGTTGCTTCAAATTGACGGACAGGCCTACGAAAGCCCCGGTTTTGCGCTGCCGGACAAAGACGGCCTGCTGGTGGGCAAAGCGGCTGAAAATAAAGCCCACTTGTTTCCACGCCAAATAATACAACATTTCTGGGACCAGCTGAACACCGACCCCCTGGAACAACCCGGACAGTATGTGCCACAAAGTACTGCTGAAATCGCCTACAGTCACCTGGACCGCATCTGGCAGCAAATTCAACAGCACGGCGATGAAATCATAATCGCCGTGCCGGGTTTCTATGGCCGGCAACAGCTGGGTCTTATTCTGGGTATTGCCAATGAATTGTCCATCCCTGTTAAAGGTTTCGTGCCGCTGGCTCTGGCCGCTTCACCCGGCGCCCATCCTGGAAAAATGATGCTGCACCTGGATATTCACCTGCACCGGCTGGAAGTGACCTATCTAAAGCAGGGACAGCAACTCACATTGGAAGACTCGGTGACGGGCACCGAAAAAGGCTTGATCCATCTGCACAAACAGTGGGCGGATGCAATTGCGCAGGAATTTGTCGCCAGCACTCGATTTGATCCTTTTCACCAGGCCGCTTCGGAACAAGAATTATATCATCGCCTGCCCGGGATTCTCTTTAACCTTCAGAATAACCCGTCGATTGCATTTGATATGACCGGCGGATCAAGAACGTACAGTATTACGTTGACCCGCGATCTCATGACCCGGAAAGCAGAGACGGTTTACAGGGAAATCCGTCAGATGGTTGAGCGGTTACGCACCCAACACAAGAAAAATGAATCTGCCGTTGTGCTTCAACTGACCCATCGTCTCGCGCGACTTCCAGGATGCCGGGAAGTCCTGGCCGGGATAAAAAATGCCGAAATTATCGATCTTGATCAGGGTGCGGGCGCCCGCGGGGTGTTGGAAATCTGGCAGCAGCTTGCCGATCAATCCGGCTCAGAAAAGATTTCTTTTTTTACCAGTCGCCCGTTGCGGCCAGTTCTCTCGGCCCAAACTCATGCCCGGTCCATTGATGATTCCTTAACCCAATATCCGACCCACTTGCTCTATCGCAGCATTGCCTATCCAATTACCGACAAACTGCTGACGATCGGCTGCGCCCAGGACAATGAACAAAACGATGTCACAATAACCGGTGAGTCTGCCGGTATCTGCCCTAAACATTTTACAATAGGGCTTATAGGCGGAGAAATCGTACTAGATGATATGAGCGCCCAGGGGACCTTTGTTGATGAAAAGCGCGTAAACGGGAGTATTGTCTTGAAACTCGGCCAGATCATTCGAGTCGGAACTCCCGGTGAACAACTGCAGGTGATTGCATTAGATGAAACGTAAAAACCTAAATGTATTCAGCCTTTCTTTTCTGGACATTATCACCTGCGGCCTGGGAGCGATCATCCTGTTGTTCGTTCTGATAAACGCCAAAAGTGCGGCCCACCAGGACGCGCTAACCTCTGATTATCGCGCCGAAGTTGATCGGATGGAAAGGCTGGTTCTGGAAGGTAAAAAACATTTAATAGAGGCCCGTAATTCGCTGGAAAAAACCGAACCCGAGCTGGTAAAAATGCAGGGGCTTTCCCGGCGGATCATCGAAATCCTTAAAAAACATAAGGTTGAACTTTCCGACAGCAACAAAAACACACTGGCGGCCAAGGCTCACGTCAACCAATTAAAGGCCGATCTGAAATCACTGGAAGAAGATGTTAAGCGTCTGAGAGCCGGGGCCAAGGCCTCGCAGGAGCTTGGTTCCAGATTGCGTCCCTTTCCCGGTCAAGGGGATCGCCAATATCTCACCGATTTGAAAATGGGCGGCCAACGAATTTTTATTCTGGTCGATTCCTCCGCCAGCATGCTGGACGAAACCATTGTCGGAATTATCCGCAGACGAAACCTGCGCCGGAAAGAGAAATTAAAATCTCCCAAATGGAAACAGGCGGTGGCAACCATTGACTGGCTGACCGCCCAGCTGCCCCCGGCAAGTAGATTCCAAGTTTATACATTTAATGAAACGGCCGGGCCTTTAATCGCCGGAACCGACAGAAACTGGTTGAACGCCGGAGATGTGGCCAAATTGAATCAAACGGTCGAACAGATGCACCAACTGGTTCCGCAAAAAGGCACCAGTTTGATGAATGCCTTCAAAGCGATCAAGGAAATGAAGCCGGCACCCGATAACATCTTCCTGCTGACGGACAGCCTGCCGACCATGGGAGCCAAAAAACCCTGGGGCAAAAGAGTGTCCGGAAAAAAACGGTTGAGTTATTTTAATGATGCGGTTGACAGCCTGCCTTCAAGGATTCCGGTAAACATTATTCTGTATCCCATGGAAGGCGACCCCGCAGCCGCCGTTGCGTTCTGGAAACTGGCCAAGAATACCAGAGGATCATTTTTCTGCCCCTCCAAGGATTGGCCGTGATTCGATTGCGGATTTGGGATTTCGGATTTCGGATTGTGGTGCAAAGAAAATAAATTTGGAGAAGAAAGCTAATGGTAAAAGGCAGAACTGGTTTTAGGTGTCAGGTTTCAGGTGTCAGCGCCGTCGCTGGCCGCGGAGTTGTCAGTTTGATCGATAAAAAAACTAATGAACATTGAACATCGAACGTCCAACATCGAACATCGAATAAATGATTTCTGCCCATTTAAAAAAGAGTGAACGAAGCGATTCCATCCTTCGACATTCGATATTCTGCGGTTCTGCGGTTCGCTGTTTAACTTTGTGAAGTTTCATACGAGGTTTCAGGTTTCAGCTCTGGAGTTTCTGAATCCTGACACCTGACACCTGACACCATTATTATAGGCCTTGAACTCGTTACCCAATCAACTCAATCAACATAATCAACTATGAAACCCCGTCGCCGTGACATAGAAATCTTCAGCCTGTCGTTTCTGGACGTGATCTGCTGTGGGTTTGGTGCCATCATACTGTTGTTTGTACTGTCCAAATTTGCCGAACCCATTATCATTGAAGAAGTGCGGGCAGACCTTCAACTAGAAGTGCAGCGGCTGGAAGAGGAGCTTCATGAAATCCGGGGCCAAACCGCCGTCCTTAATCGCGAATTGATTACCAAAAAAGAACAACTTTCCCAGGAAAAGAAAAGACTCGCCCGTCTCCAGGGGGATCTGTCCGACATAAAAGGCGAATTTTCCGCGTCAAACCAGTATGCCGAGGTACAAAACATTATTGAAGACAAACTTGCCCGGGCGCTTCAGGAATTGACCGCAGAGATGAAACGGCTGCTCAAAAAAATCCCCCGCACAATCGCCCGCCCCTCCGTTGGTGGTATCCCGGTGGATAGCGAGTATATTATTTTTATCATCGACACTTCCGGCAGCATGCAGCGCAATGCCTGGGCCCTGGTTCAGAAAAAATTGCAGGAAACCCTGGAAGTATACCCCCAGGTAAAGGGTATCCAGATTATGAACGACATGGGCACCTACATGTTTTCCCAATACCGGGGGAAATGGATCCCCGACACCCCCGCCCGTCGCCGGGCAATAATTTCCAATATGAGTGTCTGGCGCTCATTTAGTAACAGCAGCCCGGTGGAAGGTATCACGGCAGCCATCAACACCTATTACGCCGGAGATAAGAAAATCAGTCTATATGTATTCGGTGACGAATTCAGCGGCAAAGCCATCCAGCCGGTTATCGACCAAGTGGATAGAATCAATAAAGTCACCAGGGATGGATCGCGCCGCGTTCGAATCCATGCGGTGGGGTTTCCGGTGATGCTGCAGGATAGATTCGGACCGGGCAACACCGGTGAGCGTTTTGCCACGCTAATGCGGATTTTATGTCAGAAAAACGGCGGCGCCTTTGTCGGGCTGGACAGTACAAGACGCTAGTGTCACGTCCCTCAAATACATAAAAAAAATGGTCACGAATTACGCTTGACAAAATTGTCATTCCTTACTAATTATAGCTCTTTTATCTTTTGATCCAATCTACGAACTTATCGCGCAATGCGAAACAGACAATAAAACTTACAGGGAAAGGAGAAAAAAACAAATGTCAACATTGATTCCACCTCATGGCGGAAAAGGTCTGACCTGTTGCCTGCTCGAAGGCGCTGAGTTGGACGCTGAAAAGAAAAAAGCCGAAGGCCTCACCAAATTATCCATTTCACCGCGTGAAAAAGGCGATCTGATTATGATGGGTATCGGCGGGTTCAGCCCTCTTACCGGTTTTATGACCCAAGCGGACTGGAAAGGGGTTTGTGACAACTATTTAATGGCCGATGGGACCTTCTGGCCCATCCCGGTGACTCTGTCAGCCACCAAAGAAGATGCGGCCGGCATCAACGAAGGCGATGAAATTGCCCTTTACGATCCTGAAGGCGATGAAATCATGGCCACCATGAAAGTCACCGAAAAATTCGAAATGACCGAGGCCGACAAAACGTATGAGTGTGAAAAAGTCTATATGGGCGAAGGCACTCCAACAGCCGATGAATTCTGGAAAATTGCCAAAGATGATCATCCCGGCGTTCAGATGGTCATGGAGCAGAAAGACATCAGCCTTGCCGGACCGGTCAAGGTCCTGAGCGAGGGCGAATATCCGACGAAGTATGCCGGCGTTTACATGCGCCCGGA
>JAFDDW010000135.1 GCA_019310665.1 Deltaproteobacteria bacterium | reverse complement strand
CATCGTCCAAATCTTGGGCGTATATCAATTGGTCGAAGGTGTCAATTCTATGGCCGTTCACATAAGCGCCCCCTTGCTGGATGAGCCTTCGTGCGGCACCATTTGAAGCCGCCAGACCGGCATCATAGAAGAGCTTGAAAGCCGGTATGCCGGCTTTCAATTTTTCCGCGCCCACATAGGTATGGGGTACGCTCACATCGTCACGGCCCGCTTCGCCTCTGGGCACTAAGCTTGAAGGCAGGATATGTCCCGGGATATCGCGGCTGCCAAACATGCTGACAGCAGCCTGATAGGTTTTATGTGCCTCTGATTTGCCGTGGGCCAATAGGGTTGTTTCAAAAGCCAGGACAGCCTTAGCGCTGTTCAATTCAGAGCCCTGCAGTTTTTCAATTATATCTATCTCATCCATGGGCAAAAACGTGAAAAGCGCCAGGAATCTGGCAACATCTCTGTCATCGGTATTGACCCAGTATTGAAAATACTCATAGGGGGAAGTTCTTTCAGGGTCCAGCCAAATCGCCCCTTTGGCGGTCTTACCCATCTTTTCACCGCTGCTGGTGGTAATCAGAGGGAAGGTGACTCCGAAGGCTGTCTGTTGCTGCATCCTGCGTATGAGTTCAACCCCGGCCACGATATTGCCCCACTGATCGCTGCCGCCCATCTGAAGCCTGCATCCCTGGCTTCTGGATAACTCCAGAAAGTCATAGGCCTGCAGGACCATGTAATTAAATTCAATAAAACTCAAACCGTCTTCGGAATCGAGCCGAATTTTACAACTTTCTGCTTTAATCATGCGATTGACGGAAAAGTGCCGTCCGACATCCCTCAGAAAGGAGATATAGCCCAGCTTGGTCAACCAGTCGGCATTGTTGAGCATAATCGCCTTACCGTCACTGAAATCAAGAAAATGGGAAAGCTGCTGCTTAATACCCATCGCATTTTCTTCTAGGGTTTCCAGCGTCAGTAATTTGCGCATCTCGGTTTTACCGCTGGGGTCTCCGACCAGACCGGTGCCGCCACCAACCAGGGCAATGGGACGATGTCCGTGTCGTTGCATATGGGCCAGCGACATTATCGGTACCAGACTTCCGATGTGCAGACTGGATGCGGTGGGATCGAATCCGATGTAACAGGTTGTATTACCTTGATCGATATATTCATCCAGCTCTTGATCATGGGTCGTCTGTTCAACAAAACCCCGCCGTTTGAGTTCATCAATTACGTTTGCCATAAAATTTGACCTTATTAAAAATAGCTTTTTTAGTGTAGACTGATTGGATTCAGCAAGGCATAATGTTGGGTTGTCCGGTTTTGCCAGTTAGGCCCGTTGAGCCCGAAAAAACCTCTAAATATCCGGTTTTTGGTTTAGCCGGCAACCGGCCAAACCGGCTAACGGGCAAACCTATTTGTTTGCATACTCGACGGCCCTCGTCTCCCTGATCACGGTAACTTTTATCTGACCGGGAAATGTCAACGACTCCTCAATCTTTTTGACAACATCGCGGCTGAGCAAGATGGATTCTTCATCGGAAATCTTGTTGCTCTCGACGATCACCCGGAGTTCTCGTCCGGCCTGTATGGCGTAAGTATTCGCCACGCCTTTGAAAGAATTGGCTATATTCTCTAGATCCTCTAACCGCTTGATATAGTTTTCCAACAATTCCTTGCGTGCGCCGGGTCGCGCCCCGGATAGCCCGTCTGCCGCCTGCACCAACAAGTCATACACCGAATTCGGCGGTACATCTTCATGATGGGCAGCAACGGCGTGCACAATTTTGGGGGACTCACCGAATTTTTTTGCAACCTGGGAGCCGATAACAGCATGGGGGCCTTCGACTTCATGATCGATTGCTTTACCAATATCATGCAAGAGCCCCATCCGTCTGGCCAGTTTGACATTTAAGCCCAATTCGGAAGCCATAATTCCGGACAAAAAACCGACTTCAACGGAGTGCTGTAAAACATTTTGAGCATAACTGGTTCGAAACTTTAATCGACCTATAAATTTTATCAATTCAATATGGATACCGTGCACACCAAGATCGAAGGCAGCCTGCTCACCGGCTTCCTTGATGGCCACATCGACTTCCTGCCCCACTTTTTTGACCACATCCTCTATGCGAGCGGGATGGATTCTTCCGTCGGAAATTAAGCGCATCAATGAAAGGCGTGCAACCTCTCGCCGGACGGGATTAAATCCTGACAGAATAACCGCTTCGGGCGTATCGTCTATGATCAAATCAATACCCGTCGCAGCTTCCAGCGCACGTATATTACGTCCTTCACGACCAATAATTCTACCCTTCATTTCATCGCTGGGCAATTGAACCACTGAGACGGTTCTTTCGGCCACAAAATCCCCGGCATATCTTTGAATAGCTGTGGCCAGAATTTTTTTGGCCTTTTTGTCGGCCTGCTCCTTAGTTTCATTCTCTATCCGCTTGATATATTTAGCCCCCTCGTGGCGGGCTTCATTTTCCATGGCCCGGATAAGCAGTTCCTTGGCCTGGTCAACCGTCAAACCGGAAATTTTTTCCAGTTGCCTTTTTTGCTCCTCGATCAGTTCGTTGTACTCTAATTCCTTGCGTTCAAGTTTGCCCTCGCGTTTGGTCAAATGTCTTTCTTTGTGCGTCTGCTCGCGTTCCCGGCGTTCAATTTTTTCAATCTTACGATCAATATTTTCTTCTTTCTGCATCAACCGGGCTTCTCGATTTTTCAGTTCCGCCCGGGTATCCTTGGTTTCGGCATCAAATTCGCTTTTTAATTTGAAAAGCCTGGACTTTACCTCCAAATCGGCTTCCCTCAAAAGAGTTTCCGCCTTTTTTTTGGATTCTTCGGTAAATCGAGCCGCTTCTCCTTCGGCCGCCTTTATTTTCTGGGACATGATTCTACCCTTGCCCCAGTAGGCGATCAATAAACCGGCAAAAAAGCATCCGATGCCGATCATTATGCTGTATTCATTCATTATATCTCTCCCCGGCTATCAAAGAACGGATGTTATCGCTTTGATTACCAAATTTTGTCAAATCGATTTATAATAAGGAATCGGGGGATAAGGTTTGGGTGGATTCAAATTGAGGGAAGCGCCGTTGAAAATTACCTGCCCTGCTGCTGATTCCGGGGCAAGGAAAAACCCCCGCCGCAATGCCGTGTTGGCAGGTCTTTGAACCTGGGGTTCAAAGTGGGCACCGTTTAGCTTCTTTAGGCTTTTCTGAACGAGCAGAACATGCACACCAAAGCCAGGGAAGGCTCCCGTCGTAATAGCTGTTGGATCAAAGAATTTCTTCCAATCACGCGCATGGCAGGGGCAACAGTTTTTGTCTGTTATTCAACTCCCTTCACCTATTAATGAATCCCGGAAAAACCACTGAAGGAATCGGCTTAGCTATGCTGGTACAGGTATCAGGGAAAGTGTTTTGTTTTTTTCGGATCACATATGTCCAAATTCAATTTTTAGACTTGGAATTTCCATCACTGCACACTGTTATCCAATGTACGAATCAAGTTTGAAGTTCGATTTGTAACATCACGCAACAATTTAGAATAACTCCTTTTCAATTCCATATGTTCATTGGCAATATTCAGTGCGGCTGACATTAAAATGGCTTGTTTCGAAACATTTGATGATTGACCGGATTGCTGCTTCTCAACTTGAGCCACTTCCTTGACCAGAAGATCAGCAACCTCCTTTTCCCTAGTTACTTCCGAATTGGCTTTAAACGTATGCGGTTGTCCAAAAAGTTCTATGGTTACAGTTTTTTCCAATGGTTATTGACTTTTTCCCTTCCGGTACCCATACCATGCCGACCACAATTGGGAAAATTATGAGTTCTCATCAATTCGGGCCAGCAAACCGTCAATTTTTGATCGCATCAAGGCCTTCTCCTCAGCGTAACTTCTCTCCGCCTCAACCTTACCTTGAATCTCCTCCTCTAAACTTTTAAGTTTTGATTTAAGTTCTAAATTGGTTGCCTCGTGGGCTTTGCAAATTTTGATTAATCTTTCAACTTTTTGTTCAATTTCTTCAAATTGTCTGAAGACCAACTCTTCATCCAAAATTCATACCTCACCCTGAAATTAATTCAATATAATCTGTAATATATCAAAAAGTCAAGAAATAATCCGCGGCTGCTTTTTCATGATTACATCCACCATTTCCAGATCCTGGCAGGTATTGACCCCCAGAATTTGCCGAGAATCGGCAGCAGCCCGGACCCCCATTTTCTTTTTTTCCCGGTATCCGATCTCCATAATATCGGTAAGGTATCGCTCGCCCTGGGCATTGTCTGATCCGATCTTCGGCAGCGCTTCCCGCAAAAAACGTTTGTTGATGCAATAAATTCCGGCATTTATCAGCTTAATTTCCTTTTGCTGGGCGGTGGCATCGGCTTCTTCAATAATTCGGGTAACCTGTTCGTTTTCATCGAGCAAAACCCGTCCATAACCGGTTGGATTGTCCAGTTCCACTGCCAAAAGTGAGATATCACGTTCATCGGCTAAATGGTCCTCAACAAGTCCGGCGATGGTATCCGGTTGAATGAGAGGCACATCGCCGCATAGTACGACCACTTCTTCGCAGTGTTCAGGAATATTCGGCAGGGCACAAAGTACGGCATGCGCCGTTCCAAGCTGTTTATCCTGGTAGGCAAAAATTAAATCTCCGAATCCGGACAAGCTTTTCCGAACTGTTTGCGCCTGATTCCCGATGACGACAATAATATCATCCCCGGCCAGTTTACGGGCGGCAGCAACAACATAAATAATCATGGGTCGGCCGGCAATTTCATGAAGGACCTTGGCTTTATCTGATTTCATACGGGTCCCCATACCGGCAGCCAGGATTATTACGGCAACTTTATTTCTCATGAGTTCCACCTGTTTATTAAATTTGGGATCTTTCCGGTTAGACTTTTAAGGTTCAAAGGTTCAGGGTTCAACGTTCAGGGTTGAACAGCGAACCGCAGAATATCGAATAATGAATGTCGAAGGAATGTATTTGTCTATTTTATAAAAAAGATTGAGCAAAACGAAACCACCCTTCGATATTCTGCGGTTCATCATTCTGCGGTTCTGCGGTTCGCTGTTCAATCCTCAAATCCTGAACCTTTGAACCCTGAACCCCTGAACGGTTACCAATAAAAAGGGTAAACCAACAAATTGGTTTACCCTTTATTATACAATATCCCCTTTTGGTGTAAACACTGAAAAGAAATTATCGCTGAACAATGTCCGAACCGGCTATTGGGACCCGGCTATTCTTATGCGCACAACCGCTCGTTCCAAAGCCGCTTTTGCCCGGTCGTTATCAACCTGTTCCTTGGCACGGTCTTGGGCAAGTCGCTTTTCAGCCCGTTCCATGGCCGCCTTAGCCCGCTCCGGATCAATATCCTCCATTTTCTCAGCCGATTCAGCCAATACGGTTACTTTATCCGGCAGTGCTTCCGTAAATCCACCACTGACAAATACATACTGGTCTTTGCCGTCTTGATCCCGGTAGTGGATAGCACCTGTTTTTAAGGATGTCATAAATGGTGTATGACCGGATAATACGCCAAATTCACCCAGGCTGCCGGGCACCATAACAATCTGGGCCCTATCGTTGACAACTTGCTTTTCCGGGGTAACAACCTCTAATCTAATATTCTCAGCCATATGAGTACCTATAAATTGAATATTGTCAATTCTCCGCCTCCGGCGGATCCGGGTTAGGATCTTGGTTATTCAGCAGCCATCGTCTTGGCTCTTTCCACCACGTCATCAATGCCCCCAACCATGTAGAATGCCTGCTCCGGAAGATCGTCGTGTTTGCCGTCAATGATCTCCTTGAAGCCCTTGACCGTGTCCTCGATCTTCACATAAGATCCGGGTGTATTTGTAAAAACTTCGGCAACGTGAAAGGGCTGTGACAGAAAACGCTGGATCTTTCTCGCACGGCTAACGGTAATTTTGTCTTCGTCAGCCTGGTAATGTTCATCACCGATATAGGCGGCATCCAGAATTCTGGATGTTGAATCAAGGGGGTCCACTGAAGGGTAGATACCAAGCTCAACCAGCTTACGGGAAAGAACCACGGTACCGTCCAGATGAGCAAATGTGGTGGCAGGTGCCGGGTCGGTCAGGTCGTCCGCGGGAACATAGACGCATTGAACGGCCGTGATCGATCCTTTGTCGGTTGAGGTAATCCGTTCCTGAAGTTCGCCGAGCTCCACAGCCAGCGTCGGCTGGTAACCCACAGCCGACGGCATCCGTCCCAATAGGGCTGAGACCTCGGAACCGGCCTGGGTAAAACGGAAAATATTATCAATAAAAATAAGAACATCCTGTCCTTCTTCATCCCTATAATATTCAGCTGC
>JAFDDW010000134.1 GCA_019310665.1 Deltaproteobacteria bacterium | reverse complement strand
TAAAATACAGGTGACAGGAGGCCGAACCGATGTACGCGGTATTGAATTCAGGCGGTAAACAATATAAAGTCCAGCAGGGCGAAGTATTAAGGGTTGAAAAAATTTCCGGGGATGTTGGCAGTCCCGTGACCTTTGACCGGGTATTGATGTTTGCTGACGGAGATAACGTCAGCATCGGTCAGCCGGTGCTTGATGGTATTTCGGTAGAGGGTCACATCGTGGAGCAGGGTAAAGCCAAAAAGATCATTGTCTTTAAATACAAACGACGGAAACGCTTTCGCCGCAAAAATGGACATCGCCAGGAATTTACCGCGGTGCAGATAGATAGCATCAAAGCCAAAGGGTCCACTGCTGAAAAAGCCGCCGAACCTGAATCCGATGCCAAGGTAGAAGCCAAGCAGCCCGAGGCCAAGGTAGAAGCCAAGCAACCCGATGCCAAGGTAGAAGCCAAGCAGCCCGAGGCCAAGGTAGAAGCCAAGCAGCCCGAGGCCAAGAAATCGGCGCCCAAGAAAGAGACAGCCAAGAAATCAGATGCTGAAAAGGCAGCAGGCCCAAAAGAGGATGCAGAATAATAATCTGATTTTTCATCAATAATTTTTGTTTGAAGCAATCAAATAGATTCAAATCGTAAAAAGGAGTCCAACGATGGCTCATAAAAAAGCAGGCGGCAGTTCCAAAAACGGTCGCGATAGCAATGCACAACGACGCGGCGTCAAACGCTTCGGTGGACAACCGGTAAAGGCCGGCAATATTCTGGTGCGACAGCTGGGAACTCAATTTCATCCCGGTGAAAACGTCGGAATGGGCAAAGATTATACCCTGTTTGCCAAAATAGACGGCCGAGTTGCCTTTGAAAGGCAGGGACGCTCGCGCAAAAAAATCAGTGTTTATGCAGAGTGAAATTCTTTGATGAAGTGTTCATCACCGTTCAGTCCGGTGGCGGCGGCCGCGGGTGTGTGAGTTTCCGGCGTGAAAAATTTATTCCCCGCGGTGGTCCTGACGGTGGTGATGGGGGCAAAGGCGGTGATGTAATTTTAAAAAGCACATCGCACCGACGTACCTTATATCCGTTTCGATTCAAACGGCAGTTTAAGGCCCCAAACGGTTCCCACGGCCAGGGAAAGAAAAAGACCGGCAAAAAAGGTGATGATCTCATCATCGAAATTCCGCCGGGAACGCTCATCCTAGATGAAGAAACCAATGAACTCATAAAAGATTTTACCCAACCCGACGAAGTCTATATCATTGCTGAAGGCGGGAGGGGCGGCCAAGGCAACATCCGTTTTAAATCCTCCACCCACCGTGCGCCGCGATTTGCCCAACCCGGTGAACCCGGTCACTTTCTAAAGCTCAAACTCGATCTCAAACTTCTGGCCGACGTGGGGCTCATCGGCCTGCCCAACGCCGGAAAATCGACCCTCATCAGTGTCATATCTTCTGCAACCCCCAAAATTGCGGACTACCCTTTTACCACCCTGACTCCGACTCTGGGGGTGGTTCAGGCCGGGTGGGGAGAGCCGTTTGTGGTGGCCGATATACCGGGATTAATTGAAGGTGCTCACAAAGGGGTGGGACTCGGCACTCACTTCCTGCGCCACATTGAACGCACCCGGGTCCTGGTCCATCTTATCGACATCTCCCTTATCGATCCGCAAAATCCCCTGGCAGAATACGAAACCATCAATCGGGAACTGGCCAATTACAGCTCGCAGCTGATGGAAAAGCCCCAGATAGTGGCCTTAAACAAAATGGATTTGCCCGGTACAAAAGAGGCTGCCAGGGCTTTTCAGGCTGCCGTCAAAGACCGGGAGGTGTTTCAGATATCGGCTGTTACCCATAAAGGGGTTGATAAGCTGACCTCAATGATGGTTGACTCTCTTGAACGTTTTACAAAGCAGGACCAGAATAGTGACAACGAACCATAAATTGAGTTTTGAGCGGGCCAAACGAGCCGTGGTTAAAGTGGGCAGTAATGTGTTGACCCAAGACAATGGTTTAAATCTAAAAGCCATGCGGTCTATTGCCCGACAAATCTGTAAATTAATTGACAACGGCCTGGAAGTGATCCTGGTGTCCTCCGGAGCTATGGCCTCAGGTGTTAGAAAAATCGGTCTTGCCAAAAGACCGGATGCGCTTCCTAAACGCCAGGCGGTGGCTGCCATCGGTCAGGCCGGCCTGATGATGGAATACGAGAAGGCCTTTGGTCGTTACCGTCAGAAAGTCGCCCAGATTTTGCTGACCAGCGAAGATCTCTCCAGCCGCAAGCGCTATTTAAACGCCCGCAACACCCTCAACACCCTGTTGTCATGGAAGGTGGTACCCATTGTTAATGAAAACGATACCGTGTGGGTCGAGGAGATCAAATTAGGCGACAACGATAATCTGGCCGCGATGATCACCCTCCTGATGGATGCCGATGTTCTGATCAACCTGACGGATATCGACGGACTGTATACCCAGGATCCGCGGGTGTATCCGCAAGCCGAATTGATCACCAGGGTTACCCGCATCACTAAAGATACCGAGCGCTATGCCGGTGATATTCCCGGTGCGCTGGGCACCGGCGGCATGATCAGCAAGATTAAAGCCGCCCGAAAGGTCAATTCGGCCGGTGTGCCCATGGTGATTGCACGGGGTGATAAACCGAATGTTCTGCTCAAACTGTTTGCCGGACAAAAACACGGAACCTTTTTTGTGCCCCAAACGCAAAGGCTGGCCAGTCGCAAGTGCTGGATCGCCTTTTCGTTAAAACCCCAGGGAGTGATCAAAATTGACGAAGGTGCCGCGACAGCACTTTTAAAAAACGGCAAAAGCCTGTTGCCCAGCGGTATTCTGGAAGTGACAGATGATTTTGGAGTAGGTGCGCCGGTAGAATTTGTAGACCGCCACAATGAAGTTCTGGGAATCGGCCTGGTCAATTACAGTTCTTCCGAAATCAAAAAAATCATGGGTCTGAAATCCAATCGCATCAAACAGGTGCTGGGGCACAAATCTTATGATGAGATCATTCACCGGGACAATCTTGCTATCACCGCTGCAGTTGATATATGAATAACGAGTACCGGACTTTAGTCACTGGAGGTATGGTGCTATTGCGATTTGATACTCGATACTCGATTCTCGATGACAATGGTGCACTTCTGCCCGACTGTCATCGAGCATCCAGAATCCAGCATCGAGTATCTACAGTAAATTGCTCATAAAGTGTGTTAACCCCAAATAAAGTTTAACCAGCGGATAAATAACGATGACCATAGAATCAACCATCACAACAATGGCCAAGGCGGCCAGGGAGGCGGCCAATAAACTGGCCCGTGTTTCCAGCGAACAAAAAAATGCAGCTTTATTTGCCATTGCTGACGGGCTTGAAGAAGAAGCCGATTTCATTAAAGCCGAAAATCAAAAGGATCTTTCAAGGGCAGAAGAAATGGGGCTTTCCGGTGCCATGATCGACCGGCTGACCATTAAAGATGAGACCATCCATGCCATGGTTAATGGGCTCAAAGAAGTCGCGCAGTTAAATGATCCGGTTGGCACCATGGGTCCGACAAGGATTCGGCCCAACGGTTTGCAGATAGCGCGCATGCGGATTCCGCTGGGGGTTATCGGTATTATCTACGAATCAAGGCCCAATGTGACTGTCGATGCCGCCGGGTTGTGTCTGAAGGCCGGCAACGCCGTCATTTTACGCGGCGGATCAGAGGCCTTTTATTCCAACCAGGCCCTGGCGGCTATCATCCGACGGGGGCTGGAAAATTCAGGACTGCCGGACAAATCGGTCCAGGTGGTGCCGGTTCGGGAGCGCGAGGCGGTGTATGCCCTAATAAATCAAGAAGCGTTTATTGATCTTATCATTCCCCGGGGCGGCGAAGGGCTGATCCGTTCGGTGGTGGAGAACTCAAAAATTCCCGTCTTAAAGCATTATAAAGGGGTTTGTCATATTTATGTTGATGTCGATGCCGATCTGGCTATGGCCCAAAATATTTGCTTTAATGCCAAGGTCCAGCGTCCCGGCGTTTGCAATGCCATGGAGACAATGCTTGTGCACCGGTCGGTGGCCGAAGCGTTCCTGGTGGACATGGCCGGTCGGTTTGGTGAGGCGGGTGTGGAACTCAGAGGTTGTGCCGAGACCTGCCGCATATTGCCCGCTGCCAAAAAAGCGCAGGAATCCGACTGGCCGGCGGAATATCTGGATTTAATTCTGGCCGTCAAGGTGGTTAAAGACATGGATGAGGCCCTGGCCCACATCGCCGAATACAGTTCCAACCATTCAGAGGCCATCGTTACCGGCAACTATGAACGTGCCAAACGTTTTGTGCGTGAAGCGGATTCATCCGTGGTGCTGGTGAACGCTTCAACGCGGTTTAACGACGGCGGGCAGCTGGGACTTGGTGCTGAAATCGGCATCAGCACTTCCAAACTGCATGCTTTCGGACCCATGGGGGTGGAGGAATTAACCACCACCAAATTTGTAGTACAAGGCAACGGTCAGATCAGGGAGTGATCAAAGATCACTCCGCTGGAGGATCGCTTCGCTTAAGGTTTGAGGTCTGAATTCGGCAGGTACTGCGGATTTTTTGCCTCTAACCTCGAGGCCAGAATGGCCGGTCCTCAAGTCTCGCCTTGCGAGACGCTCCTATAGCTAATGGATTTAAGTCGAATTGATTTGAAAGGCTAAAGGCATTGGATTTTTAAGCCAAGCTATGGATATGAGACTATGCGTATAGGCCTTTTCGGCGGAACATTTAATCCCATTCATTTGGGGCATCTGCGGGCGGCGGTGGAAGTCCGGGAGGGGTTTGAGCTGGATGAGGTTTTTTTGATTCCTGCGGCACTGCCACCTCACAAAAGGCCCGGCGAGGTGGTGGCCGCTGCCGACCGGTTGCACATGCTCAATCTGGCGCTTGAGGATATCTCCGGTCTTGAAGTCTCCGACGTGGAATTGAATCGATCCGGCCCGTCGTACACCATCGATACCGTGCACCACTTCAAAGCTAAGCTGCCCGATAAAACCCGGTTGCATCTGATTATGGGTCTGGATGCCTTTCTTGAGATTAATACCTGGAAATCCTATGAGGAATTGCTGGCCCAGATTCCCTTGATTGTCATCAATCGCCCCAAAGCGGGCAGCAGTTTGGACGAAGGTCCCTGGAAAATCATGGACGAATACATAACATCCAAATTGTCAGCGGACTATGCCTATTCTCCGGCCCGGTCCTGCTACCTTGCCAAACACAAACAGCCGGTTTATGTTTTTGAGGTAACTGCCTTGGATATTTCTTCAACCCGGATACGCCGGCAGATCAATCAGGGAAGATCGATTGAATATTTAGTTCCGCAGAAGGTAGCAAAATTCATTCGCTCAAAAGGAATTTATTTATGACAAAAAAAACGGATCCCACCCTGGATCTTTATGTCAAGGCGGTACTGGGTAAAAAAGCCTTGAATGTGGTCGCCCTGGACGTGGCCGAACTGACCTCATTCGCAGATGTCTTTATCATTTGCAGTGGACGATCGAACCGGCAGGTAGGCGCCATTGCCGACTATATTAAAACGGACTTAAAAAAGCATAAAATTAAGCCGCTCAGCGTGGAAGGCTCTAAAGACGGTCACTGGATACTACTCGATTACGGGCATGTGATCATCCATGTATTTTACGAACCGATGCGCGAATTCTATGACCTGGAGGGCCTGTGGGTGGATGCCAAAAGAATCGAAACGCCTGCTCTGAAAAAGGCAGCCGAGAAATCTCACACCTCCCCCAATACTGTCGATATATAAACTTACGGAAATCATTTTATCTGCTGATCCAATTTTGACACGACTTGTGAGACCGGCAGCCACCTCCGGCCGGAGCCCGGGTTTCGCGTAAGGATGTAACTGTCAAAGAAATTTAATTCAAGTGAATCCCGCAATACCCGGGCATCTTCGATACGCCCATCCCGCAAATACTGTTGCGCCAGGTAGTGCTCGATATTCGGCCGGACCTCCAACCCTCGGTCGGTGGTCACATCTGAGAATTTTTCATTTTGACGCAGCAGATCGTAGTAATTTTCGACCGCAGTGGTATTTCTTCTGAAGGCCGACCGCAGCGCACGCTCGGCGATGACCTTGGCCGTTGAATAGGCATCGGGGTATTTTTCGAGCATTTCTTCAAAGGCCTTTTCGC
>JAFDDW010000133.1 GCA_019310665.1 Deltaproteobacteria bacterium | reverse complement strand
ACTCCCAGGGCATCGATACTGGTGGCCACCGACAACATCACCAGGCTGAATCCTTTGGTAGGATCGGCGCATTCCTCTTTTTCCTCGGCGGGCTTTAGACCTTCGTACACCATCCGGATCCCAATATACATGAGCAGGCCAAAAGCGATCCCGGGACCCCAGGTTTGCGTCCAGGCCAGAATATGCTTGCCCAGCAGCCATCCGATAAGGGGCATCATAAACTGGAACAATCCGAAGTGAAAGGCCAAACGAAAGATCTGCCTGGGCGCACAGCATTGCGCCCCGACCCCCAGACCCACTGCAAAAGCATCACAGCCAAGGGCTACGGCAATTAAAGCAATTTCATAATAATTTAAACTCAAGGCAGCTTTCCTGATACGTGATTGGCCGGTTTTCGATACGATACATGTTTGCCGCCAAATTTAACGCCAACGGCCCAAAAAAATATAGATAAATTTAAACATCCGTTTAGAGTTGGCAAGTCCTAGGATTTTGTGGAGACCTTCTCCCGGTCGGGGGCTTCCAGTCCAAGATCGATCATTCGGGCCGGAAGATCGGGTTTGCGGGTCAGCGTTCGCCGACGAAAAGGAGCCGAGAGAAATTTAAAGATGTCGGATGCCTTCATATAGCGGCCAAAGGTGCGCACCAGTTTATAGGTCTGAATCGGACGTCCGAAGATCCGGCGCAAAAACAGCAAGGCGAATCCCTTCATGCGCGCACGGTTTACGACTTCGCTGGGCAGTATGGTCGGATCGATGTCGGAGCATTTGAACCATTTAAACCAGTCGCGATCATCATCAATGATCCCGCGTTCGATATATTCCTGCCACAGGGGCGTGCCCCGGTAAGCGCACAGTCGATTAAACGCGAAGGTGTCCAGTTTCAGGCGGGCTGCAAGACGAAAACTTTCCTTGATGTCTTCCTCGGTCTCGCCGGGCGATCCCACCAGGAAAAATCCGTGAGCCCTTTCGATCCCCTGGCGTTTGGCTTCACTAACCGCGTACTCGATCTGCTCCAGGGTCAGGTTTTTGTTCAGTCGATCCAGGATCTTCTGGGTTCCGGCTTCGACACCGTAGGCCAAAAAAGTGCAATTCGCCTGGCTCATGATGGGCAGCTGGTCGACGGCAACCGAATCGACCCGCCCTTCGCAGCCCCAGGTGAACTCGAGACGGCGCTCGATAATGCCGCTGCAGATATCGTTAATACGTTTGCGCTTGAGCAGAAAATGATCATCCGTCAAATAGATTGAGCGGTAACCGGCATCGTTGAGCTGCTGCATCTCTCCCAGGACATGTTCGGCCGAGCGGTGGCGCCATTTGCCGTTGGACAAAGAAGGTATGTCACAGTAGATGCAGGCGTAGGGGCAGCCCCTGGAGGTCTGAACCGTACAAAATTGGTCCAGCGAGAGTACCGCCGGGACGTCCAGGGGTAATGACTCGATAAAATCAATCGGCAAACTGCTGCGGTCAGGGTATGGAAACTGATCCAGGTCCCGGATAATGGGGCGGGGTGGATTGGAAACCACCCTGTCTCCGTCGCGCCATACAAGGCCTGCCACCGAACCGGGATTATCAACATTGTCCAGGTAATCCTGTAAAAGCTTCTCGCCTTCTCCGACTCCGATGCAGTCGGCATGGGAACAGTCCTTTAAGATGTGCTCGGCGTTCATAGAGGCGAAAACGCCCCCCAGGATTATCGGGATGTCCCGTGCCGCCGATTTAAGCCCCTCAGCCATGACTTTGGTGGCCGGATAGGTGGTCGTGGAAAGAAATGACAGCGCAATGACATCCGGTCGCTCCTCTTTAACCGCCCGGACTATATCCTCCGCTTTCATTTGCGGGTGACAGGTGTCGAACATCCGCACCCGGTGGCCATGCTGGCGCACCACCGGAGCCAGGGTTTCGATCCCGAGAGGCGGAAACGCCATCACCTTGACGCGCTCATCGCCGGGTTTGGATCCACCCAGTTCAGGAGGGAGCATCCTGTAGTAATCCTTATCCCGGATATATATCATGAAAATATTCATTTCAGACCTCGTTGAATAGTTTATGGGACAACAAAGCAAGGTTCAGGCGTCCGGCTATTGATGTTGCCTCCGGTATAAGATCTTGAGGCCACTTTTTAAGCATTGTCACCATCAAAAGTCAACCCTCGTACCTGATAACCGGTGCGGTTTGTATCTTCACAGAAAAACCAAATCTTTACTTAATCTGATTATGCTGTTAAGTTTTCAAGCTTTAATACATTTCACTTAGGCAGATATAAAAGGAATTGAAATGGTCAATATAAAGTTTCTGGATAAAATTAACCTTGCGACGTCGCCCTGGGCGCAAAAATTTGTGGCACGTGCAATTCTGGATCCTAATTATCATTTGTTCGCAAAAGTAAAAATCAAAATGGAAAATATTGAAAATATTCCCAAAGGCGAATCCGTCATATTTGCCATGAACCATACCGACCGGTTCAATTACTGGCCCTTTCAGTATAAACTCTTGAGAGCAAAAGATTATCCGTTTACAACCGTTTGGGTAAAAGGAACCTACTTTAACAATAAAATCCTGGGGCAGTTATTAAAACTCTGCAACACCTTTCCCGTACCTTCCAAAGGATATATTATACGGGAGCAGTTTAAAAAAACTTTCCAACGGTCAACCACCCGGGATGAATATCGAATGATCAAGGATTTGCTTGATAAAAAAATTTCTCTGCCCGATGTCCTTCACAGTGCATCTCAGGAGGTCAGGGATCTTTTATCAGATAAATGGGACCGGATGTCCAGCGCCGGGGTTTCATTCCTGCAATTTATAGAAAACAACTATTATACGATGATGGAAAAAGTGGCCCAGATAAGTCTTGGCGCTCTCTTTGAAAAAAAATTAAGTATCATTATCTTCCCCGAAGGGACCCGATCCGTAAAGCTTTCAGAAGGCAGAAGTGGTATTGCCCAGCTGGCGCTTCACTCTGAAAAAGCAGTCATACCTGTCGGCTGCAACGGCAGTGAAATAGTATACCCGGGCAGCTCGCCGATTGCCTGCAGCGGAACGATCACCTATCGTATCGGAAAACCCATGACCGTCCACGATCACTTCAAAGAGTTCAGAATAAAAGAGAAATTCAAACTCTTCTCAAAAGAGTCCCAGCAAAAGTACCAGGAAGTATTTAATGCCGCCACCGAAGCCATCATGAAAAATATCGATTTACTGCTGGATGACCGCTATCGCCTTTTAACTTAGGCATCCGGAGGATAATACCTGAACCCATCTCAAAAATGCGTCTAAGTGCCCATGGCGGCGTTGCGAGTCTGCTCAAAATACTCACATACTACCGTGTATGCTCCGCTTTTGAGCATCCTCGCGCCTTGCCCTGAACCCTGATCCACATCTTTGAAATGGGTTCCTGTAAGTTCCATGGAAGTTAATGAAGGAAATGACTAAACGTTAATTTGGCAGGAGCTGCCGCAATGATCCAGTTCAGGCCGGCGCTCCCACTGAATGGTAATATGCTCAATTCCGAACCGGTCATGAAGCTCTCTGCTGGCCTGTTCGATAAGCGTGTCGTCATCTCTGGCATCCGGTTTCAGAAGGTGCACGGTAAGCGCCGTTTCCGAGGTACTCATGGCCCATATGTGCAAATCGTGAACACCGGTGACGCCGGGCAGGTCGGACAGATAGGTTTTGACGGCTTCCGGATCAATGCCGGCGGGCACCGCATCCAGGGCCAGGTTAAAAGAATCGCGCAGCAGCCCCCAGGTTCCGACAAGAATAATGGCTGTGATAGCCAGACTGACAACCGGATCAATCCACGGCCAGCCGGTGGCCAGGATGACAACGCCGGCCAGAACCACGCCCGCAGATACCCCGGCGTCGGCTGCCATATGCAGAAAAGCACCCCGTATGTTCAAATCCGTCTTGCGCCCGGACAGGAATAAAAGGGCGGTAGCCGTATTGATGACGACACCGATAGCGGCCACAATAATCACGGTTTTACCGGCCACCGGCGAAGGATCGCTGAACCGCTGCACCGCTTCCCAGGCAATCCCGCCCATGGCAACCAGCAGGATGATAGCATTGGTGAGAGCCGCCAGAATAGTAGATTTACGCCAACCGTAAGTATGGCGTTCCGTGGGCTTGCGCTGGACCAGATAATTTGCCCCCCAGGCCAGCAGCAGGCCAAGAACATCGCTCAAGTTATGGCCGGCGTCCGCTAATAAGGCCAGGGAGCCGGCCAGAAATCCGTAGGTCACCTCCACCACAATATAGATGACGTTGAGAGCTACGCCGATTGCAAATGCCCGATTGTAATCCGAAGGGCTGTGATTATGATTCTGATGATGGGACATAATTCATCTTTTCATCAATTTCAATTATTGAAATTCAATAACTCATTTTGATGAAAATGTCGACCCTACTTTTAATCTTACCTTTTAGTGAAGGTTGATTGGATACCGGCCCGGGTCGCCGGTGAAGGGAAGTGCCAGGAGCCGGGGCAGGGTCAGCTCTTGGGGCTGGCGAAATTGCGACAGACCGATGGTCATGCCTTCATGGCCTTTGGCCGGCTGAGCCAGGTAGGTGCCGAACAGGCGGTCCCACCAGGACAGGTTGAAGCCATAGTTGCTGTTGGTCTCGCGGATGATCACGGAATGATGCACCCTGTGCATGTCGGGGGTGACAACGAAGTATTTCAGTATGCGATCAAGCTGGAGAGGGATCTTAATATTTCCATGGTTGAACATGGCCATGCCGTTTAAAAGGATTTCGAATATCAGTACCGCCGCAGCGGGCGGTCCAAGGGCGGCGACCGCCGACAGCTTGATGACCATTGAAAGTAGAATTTCAATTGGATGAAAACGCAGCCCGGTGGTCAGGTCATAATCCAGGTCGGCATGGTGCACCATGTGCAGACGCCACAGAATGGGGATTGCATGAAACATCACGTGCTGAAGATATATGACAAGATCAAGTACAGCGATCCCGATTACCAGGTCCAGCCAGTATGGCAAATCAATATTGTTCAGCAGACCCCAGCCGTGTTGCCGTGCCGCCAGAGCCATGTTTGTGGCCACAATGGGAAACAGCAGGCGCACCAGCAGGGGGTTAATTAAGGTTATGGCCAGATTGTTGATCCAGCGATTCCTTTTGGAAGTGGTCAACGGGCGGCGCGGTGAACTACGTTCCCAAATGGCTATCAAAGCGAAAATACCGGCAAAAAATACCAGCCGGATGACGGATTCATTGGTCATAGCACACACCTGCTGTTAAATTGTGGTTGGCGTTCACGGTTACAAGTTTGGGATCACTTCGGTTTCCAGTCCATCCAGGCTTTGGCAGCTGCATAAATAAGTTGTACGGCATCGTTCCCTCCATTAACAGGGCCTTTTTCAAAATCCCCTTCGATGCTTCCCATTTGGTTTGTTACATGAGCAAAGCAGATTACCGGTTTATCACTCGCTTCGCCAAAGGCATATAAAGCGGCGGCTTCCATTTCTACTGCCAGTATCCCTAAGGAACGAAAGTATTCAATGGATGAGGCCGTCTCCCGAAAGGGGGCATCGGTTGTCCAGCAAACCCCCTGATCTAGGGGTAGGGAAAATTGAATAAAAGCGTCGGATAATATATCACGCAGCTCCGGGTTGATTGTACTGTAGTCGGAAGCAGGCAGATAATGATAGCTGGTGCCTTCATCCCGCAAGGCTTTTTCTATGAGAATGAAATAGGGTGGCTTTCTTTTTTTAGCTATTTGTCCTGCGGAACTTATACTAATTAAAAGCTGACACCCCGATGCAAACAACTCTTCGGCTACCAACACGGAGAAGGAGCTCCCAACTGCATAACCAATAATACCAAATTCTATTGCTCCATATTGAAAGATATACATCTTGGTATGGTAGCAGGCCCAGTAGGGATTGATAGATGCCCTTTTTTCCGTACGCAAATTTTGCACAATATCGCCATCCGGATCAAGCAGACAGATCTGGGGGACTTTATGGTCCGCAATGTTTTTTTGCCGCTTTGCCTCCCTGAGCAAATTCTCAGCTGTAAAAACAGAGGCATGCTCATAATTCTTATTGCGTAAAATTGGAGGATATTTTGAGTCGCACATACATATTAATCTCTTCTTATTTTTTCCCTGTTGTTGCAAGGTTGCATCCATTACTTAAACTATTTTCACATAAAATTGAGG
>JAFDDW010000736.1 GCA_019310665.1 Deltaproteobacteria bacterium | reverse complement strand
TTTAAAGAAAGCATCAACAGAGGAGCTAAAAAAAATCAGTCTGCGCTTAAACGGTTTTGCCCTTCGATGGGAAAATTTGGACGAAGACATTACCGTTCCCGGAGTTGTCGCCGGCAATTTTCAACTTCCTTTAGAATCTGAATAAACGAAGGGGCTGGGATTTTTAGCTTCCCGGCCGAAGGCTCCCTGCCTCTATTCACTATTCAACGGGCTGTTGCCCAAATCAAATTTTACTGAAAGCCTCAGCCACAGGTTAAATTGATGACATTACGGTTTATGTTTTTTTAGCTAGAAAATCTTCATAAACGCTTAAATAATGCTTGTTTAGCATGATGGAAACTGCTAAAGTACCGGTAAATAAAACTTTAGCGGAGTAATACCGTCATGATGGGACGCCAGTCAAAGGTTCAAAATAAGCTCTTTTACACAGCAATCAATCTGGAGCAACGCGTTCGCAAAAATCACATCCTGCGCAAAGTTAAACGGTATATCGACTTTGACTTTATTTACAATGAAGTCAAAAACAAATACGGCTTTAACGGTAATGAATCCGTTGCACCTCCCGTTATCCTCAAGATGATGCTGCTTTTGATCTTTTACAATGTGCGTTCCGAACGCGAACTGGTTTTAACCATCCCTGAGCGTATAGACTGGCTGTGGTTTTTAGAATATGATTTGGATGATGATATTCCCAATCACAGCGTGCTTTCCAAAGCCAGAGCCCGCTGGGGCGTTGAAGCGTTTAAAACCTTTTTTGAGCGCATCGTCTGGCAGTGTGTGCAAGCCGGCCTTGTTGACGGCAGCAAGATATTTATGGATTCGAGCCTGGTGCAGGCCGATGCCTCCAATAATTCTGTGGTAAACAAAGAATCGCTAAAGCGCTACCTTAATAAGAGCTATCAAATTATGGAATCCCGGTTAGAGCAAAAACAGCGATGCTCGGGCAGCGATGAGCAAGCCAAATCCGGAACGGCTAATAAAAAGTATATATCCACCACCGATCCGGATGCCTCTGTAACGCGTCGCGGGAGCGGAAAATCCACGCTTAAGTATCAAGTACACCGTAGCGTTGATCAAAAGTGTGAAGTCATTACGGCCACTGAAATGACCCCGGGTGAGGTACATGAATCTCGAAATGACCCCGGGTGAGGTACATGAATCTCACCGCCTAAAATCGTTAGTCGACACCCATGAAAAGAACACCGAGACAACCGTTGAAACTGTGGTAGCCGACAGCAAATACGGGAGCATCGAAAATTATCTGGCCTGCCGGGATCGAGGCATAAAGGCACATTTTTCATCGCTGGAGCAAACTCAAAAAGGTACCGGCACGAAAAAAGGCATCTTTGCCAAGGAAGCTTTTACCTACAATGCTGAAACTGACACCTTTACCTGTCCGGCCGGCCAAAGCCTGAAAAGACGCAAGTTTTTTAAAAAGCGTCAACACTATGAATATATTGCTTCTGCGGGCACATGTAACCGTTGCCAGCTTAAAACGCAGTGTACTAAGGCCAAATCGGGTCGAACCCTCAAGCGCCACCTCAGACAAGATGATTTAGATTCTATGCTCCAGCAAGCCAGCAGCCCGGAATCTAAAAAGGATATCAAAACCCGCCAGCATCTAATGGAACGCTCATTTTCTCGTGGAACCCGCTACGGATATCAACGCGCCCGTTGGCGAAGGCTGTGGCGAGTTCAAATTCAGGAGTACCTTACGGCTGCGATCCAAAACATTATGATACTGGTGAAAGATGTCAAAGAGCCTGCCACTGCATTGCAGATGCGGGTGGCGGCAAAGGCTGTTGAGCAGGCCAGTAGAACAAAGTCCTGCGAGCGGCTTAATCTATTTAACCTGCTGGCGAGCAATATCGCTCGGTTTTGTCGCACTTTGGACAAGCTTTTGCCTTGCCATATTGCTGAAATCATCGGCTGAGCGTAAATCAAACCAAATTCAGAAAATAAGAAGTATTCACCGAAATTTGTGCTTACAAAATATCGATTCAGGCAACAGCCCGTCAAGATTTGACACCGCTCCATTCCATTCCCAAGAAGAAACAATCTGTTAATCTCTAATCAAGCCCTGCCCCCCTTTCTTACCGCAAGTGCAAGTTCATCCTAACCGAAGAAAGCTTTCACAGCCCACAGGACAGCCCGGGAGGCTACTGGGCAGGGGCTATGCAAGGCGATATGAATTTTACAATAATATCCGCTCCATAATTGAGCAAAGGCGCGAGCTTGGACGACGGCCGGAAGCCAAATGTTAGGTCGTACCGTCCGGGGCCAAATTAATTATTCTTTTTTTGCCTCAGACTTCCAACCTTTGACCAATTGCATACGTTAACTTAGTCAACAACGTCGCCTTCTTTCGTATCCCTGTATCTAAAATCAGCTCTCCACCAATCTCTTCAACGAATAAACCCCATCCAGACCGAGAACCGGCTTGGGGATCTTATCTTTTTTGGACATAAACACACCTTTAAACCGCTGGTAGTTTTCGGCAACAAATTCTTTGCTGCCGATAATTCCTGAATCCGTGAAATATCGGGTACGGTACCTAAACCGCCGCATGCGGTTGAGC
>JAFDDW010000132.1 GCA_019310665.1 Deltaproteobacteria bacterium | reverse complement strand
CTCGAAACAATCGCACACTGCCCTGCTCTGGGTGATGAGCCCCCTGGCGATTCTTATCAGCATAAATCTGCTGGTAATGTGGGTGGCGGTTGCAGGATCTGAATTTAGATAATAATGCAATGTATCAAATTCATTTTTTAAAAATTAGGACAAAGATTTACACGGATAAACACAGATAAAATTTTTAGCATTTTAAAATGGGCTTTTTTGTTTCTGCAAGGCAGAAAATCGAAATCCAATAAATCCGTGTCCACCCGCCCGCCATCGCGAGCTGCTCCATTCGGCCCGAGCTCATGGCCGAGGGAGAGGCGGACGGGTCCGTGTCCCATAAAAAAGCTAATTCATTCTGTGAGGAGAGTATCGATGGACAAAAACGTAAGTAAAATTTTGGAATTTTTCCGCCAGATCAATGAAATCCCCCGCTGTTCTAAAAATGAAGAAAAAATTATTCTCTGGCTGAAGCAGTGGGCCGAGGAAAAACAGCTTGCCGTAAAAACCGATGCGGCCGGCAACATGGCGATTACCGTGGCGCCTTCGGCCGGATATGAGCAGGCCCCGGGCATCATCGTCCAGGGCCATGTGGACATGGTCTGTGAAAAATCTCCCGACTCGGACCATGATTTTTCCAAAGATCCCATCCAGCTTGTATATGACGGTGACTGGCTGCGGGCGGACGGAACCACCCTGGGCGCCGACAACGGCATTGCCATCGCCATGGCCATGGCGTTGGCCGTCGACGAGAGTGTCACCCATCCGCGACTGGAGTTGCTGTTCACGGTCGACGAAGAAACCGGTCTAAACGGTGCCAAACTGCTTGAGCCCGGATTTGTTGAAGGCCAGGTGTTGCTCAACGTCGATTCGGAGGCCGAAGGCGTGTTCACCGTCGGATGTGCCGGTGGAAGAAATACCCTTGTTTCCCGCCGGCTGGCATTTGCTGACCTTGCTGAAGACAGCCCCTGTTTCAGTTTAAAAATGATAGGCCTGCATGGCGGTCACTCGGGCATCGACATCCACAAACAGCGCGCCAACGCCAACAAAATTCTGGCACGCACCCTGGACCAGGTAGCTAAGTCATGCCGTATCCGTTTGGTATCGGTCAAAGGCGGATCAGCCCACAATGCCATTCCCCGGGATGCAGCCGCCGTATTCGCGTGTGACCCATCAGAGGCCGCGACGGTTACTAAAATAGTCAGGGAATTTGAAACCACGGTTCAAGCCGAGTATGCGGCCATCGAACCTTCACTGGTTATTGCCCTGGCCCCGGCTGGTTCCGGACAGAAAGAAAATACGGCGCTCTGCCTGCAGGAAACCCGGGCGGTGATCAACCTCATCTTGTCTCTGCCCCACGGCGTGATGGGAATGTCGCCGGATTTTGAAGGCCTGGTCGAAACCTCCAACAACCTGGCCACGGTAGAAATAATTGACGGCTCTCTCCAAATCTTATCCAGCCAGCGAAGCTCGGTGATGTCCCGAATGGATGAGGTCACAACGATCATCAATGCCACCGCAGCCCTGGCCGGCGCCGACACCAAATCCGACAGCGAGTTTTCCCCCTGGACGCCGGACATGCAATCTGCGCTTCTAAAGCGCTGCCGGGAAGTCTACCAGGAAGTTGCCGGCCGGGAACCAGCTGTACAGTCCCTTCACGCCGGATTGGAGTGCGCTATTATCGGAGACAAATATGACGGCATGGACATGATATCCTTCGGCCCCACCATGGAAGATCCCCATTCGCCTAACGAGCGGCTCTTCATTCCCTCCATCGGGCGGGTGTGGGACTTTATGGTTGCACTTTTAAAATCGTACGAGAAATTAAAAGAAGTGCCTAAAATGGATACCATCAATATTAAATTTTAGGCATTTTAGGCATTTTCTTATATGGAACATATAATTATTATCGGTGGTGGAGGAACCGGAGCGGCGATCGCCCATGACCTGGTCTTGCGGGGATTTGAGGTCTCACTTTTTGAGCGCGGCGAGCTTTTATCCGGAACCACCGGCCGCCATCATGGACTGCTGCACAGCGGTGCGCGCTATGCTGTTCACGATCCGGCGGCCGCCAGGGAGTGCATCAGCGAAAACAAAATCCTGCGGCGTATCGCACCCCAGGCTATCGAACAAAACGACGGGCTTTTCGTGGCCCTGGACGAAGCCGATCTGGATTACAAACCTTTGTTTCTGGAAAATTGCCGGGCATGCGGTATCCCCGCCCGAGAACTCACCGCAGAACAGGCGCTGGCCCTGGAACCTGAGTTAAATCCGTCTCTCAAAGCGGCCGTCCAGGTACCGGATGCCACCATGGATGCCTGGCGGCTGCCCCTGCATTTTTATGCCACCGCCAGAGCCAACGGCGCCCGCATTCATAATTTTTCTGAAATCATCGGGTTTTCCCAGGCTGAAGGTGCCGTCACGGGTATCAGGGTTTTGGATCATCAAAGCCATCGCGAATACGATGTGCGCGGGGACCTGTTCGTAAATGCCGCCGGCGCCTGGGCCGGCAAAATTTGCGACCTGGCCGGAATTCAACTGCCTATTCAGCCGGGACCCGGGGTGATGGTGGCTGTCAACGACCGTCTGACAAACATGGTAATCAACCGGCTCCACAAAGCCGGTGAAGGCGACATTATCGTTCCCCAGCGCAAACTTACCATCCTGGGGACCTCCATCTGGCTGGCGGATGATCCGGATGCGGTTGAATTGCCCAAAGATCACGGGCCGAGATTAATTGAACTGGGGGCCAAATTGGTTCCGGCGGTTAAAAAAGCCGAAATCCATTCCATGTGGTGCGCCGTCCGCCCTCTGATTGCACAGGCAGAGGCCAAAGATCCCCAGGAAATCAGCCGCGACTTTGACTGCTGTGATCACAAACAACGGGACAACCTGGAAGGACTGATATCGGTCATCGGCGGCAAAGCCACCACTCTGAGACTTATGGCCGAAAAAATCGCAGATCTAATCTGCCGTAAAACCGGCCGCAATATCGCCTGTAAAACCAAAACCAAAAAATTACTTCACTATCGGATGTTTTATTAAAGGTAAAAAATACTCCGACATGTCTATTAAAAAAATCACATTCCGTATTCTGCGCTACAAACCGGGACTCATCGACCCACCCCAATTCCAGAACTTCTCCATCGAAGTAAAGCCTGACATGACTATCCTCGATGGTCTGGAAAAAATCCGCCTCGAGCAGGACACCACCCTGATGTACCGGCATTCCTGCCACCATTCTTCCTGCGGCACCTGCGCCTGCAAAATCAATGGAACAGAAAGCCTGGCCTGCACCACCAAAATAAAAGATCTGAAGAGTATATCCATCACCCTGGCCCCCCTGGACGGATTCCGGCCGATCGGAGATCTGGTGGTGGACATCTCCCCGCTTTTTACAAACATTTCCGAAGATTGGAGTTATCTGAAAAATTCCGAAAATGTGAAATCCTCTCAAATGCCGGAAGGCATCAAAGAATTTAAACGCTTTGAAAACTGCATCGAATGCGGCGCCTGTGTCTCGGCCTGTCCCGTAACACACAAAAACAAAGGCTTTTTAGGACCAGCGGCCCTTGCGGCCTTAAGCAATGAATTGAAAAAATCACCGCCAAAAGCTGAAGATCTTCTTTCAATGGCAGGAAATAAAAACGGTGAGCGTCTGTGCGAGCGAGCACTAAACTGCAGCCGGGTCTGTCCCACCGGCGTTTACCCGGCCCGCCATATTTCAGATTTGCACAGGGTATTAAAGCAAAAGTAAATATATACATTTACCTGTACATTTTCGATTATATTTCAAATCTGACGTATTTTTGTTTTTTCTATATCATCATTTTAAACGTCTACTATTAGTTAGTGTCTTATAAAATGTAGTCGCAATTTGCGACCGGCTCCACTCTGATAAGAAAGGACTCAATATCTATGTCTGAGAAAAAGGCAATGGTTCCTGTGGGAAGAATAGAGCAGCGCATCCTGCTTATCCAGGGCTGTTGAAGTTAGCGTTTTTATTGTTCGAGCGTTTATAAAGTTGCGCAGGATGATCGCAGAAAACAAAGAGCTGTCGAGAAAAATTGTAAAAATTGAGCGGCATCTTGCTGAACATGATAACCAAATTATGGAACTGGTCAAAGCAATCAAACAGCTTTTAAAACCCGATCCGCTACCAAAGAAAAGACGCATAGGTTTTCACAGTGGCAAACACTAACAATTCCACTGGAGCAGACGGCGTGAAGACCGCGGTTTTACGTAAAGGCCGTACAAGTTTGAAATTTATTTAGGGTTTCCTGAAATAAAAATAACCTATTGAATAAATTATAATAAAGTGCTATATCCACGAGCAAAAGTGAAGTAAAAATCACCGATAACCTCAAAAAGCTTTGCACTTTATTCTATTACGCCATGTATAAACACAACTCCAAACAGCTTGAGTTCGAAGATTTCGCCTTGCCGTTTAGCGGCGGACTTCGCAGCGACAATCGTTGGATAAAAATAGCCAAATTTATCCCATGGGACGAATTTGAATCACTTTATTCCAAATCCCTTTCCGGTTCCCACATGGGCTCGCCGGCCCTGCCGGTTCGCATCGCCATTGGTTCGTTGATCATTAAAGAGCGTCTTGGCTCCAGTGATGAAGAAACAGTAGAGCAGATTCGGGAAAATCCTTATCTGCAATACTTTCTTGGCTTCAAGGAGTACAAAGACGAAGCACCATTTCATCCGACTATGTTTGTTCACTTTCGCAAACGAATAGGCAAAAAGACGCTTTCCAAGATTAATGAAGCAATAGTCCAAAAGGCGCTTGCAGAAGCCATAAAATCGCCAGAGGATAAGGCTTGCGATGATAATAATGATGGCTCTGGATCACCGGTCTTAAAGAACAAAGGCAAGTTGCTTGTCGATGCCACCTGTACTCCTGCAGATATCACTTTTCCAACGGACTTGAAAATTTTAAATACTGCCAGAAAAAAGAGTGAAGAAGTTATAGATATCTTACACCGTCCGTTGAGGGGCAAACAAAAGAAGCCACGCACTTATCGGAAAAAAGCTCACAAAGAATTTCTTTCGGTTGCCAAAAGTAAAAAGTTATCAAAGAGTAAAAGGCGAAAGGCCCTGCGTAAGCAACTGGGTTTTCTGAGACGCAACCTGAAAACGATAGAGAAGCAATCTCAGCAAAGTTCACTGACAACACTGACTCGAAAGCAGTACAAAAACCTGTTAGTCATTGACGAAGTTTATCGGCAGCAAAAATGGATGTTTGACCATCGCGAGAATAGAATTGCCGACAGGATTGTTAGTGTATCACAGCCGCATGTCAGACCGATCAAACGCGGCAAGGCCAGCGCAGCGACCGAGTTTGGAGCGAAGATATCGGCAAGTCTTGTAGACGGATTTTCCTTTGTCGATCGCATCAGCTGGGATGCCTACAACGAAGCTGGTGACTTGAAAGAGCAAATTGAGTTATATCATAACCGTTTTGGGTTTTACCCGGAATCGGTGCATGCGGATAAAATTTACCGTAACCGAGATAACCGCAAGTTTTGTAAGAAACTAGGTATTCGCCTATCAGGACCAGCACTGGGAAGGCCGCCCAAACAAATCGACAGCCAACGCGCAATACAAGCACGCCAGGATGAGTTGGATCGCATCCCAATTGAAGGTAAGTTTGGCCAGGCCAAGCGCCGTTTCAGTTTATCAAAGATCATGTGCAAGCTGGCTCAAACCTCAGAGACAGCTATCGCGGTGACTTTCATCGTGCTAAATATAGAAAGATGGCTGAAGGCCATTCTTTTTTATCTTTTTTTTCGTCGTAAATTTGACTATCTCGTAAAAAGCCAAAATTTTCAAGTTTAGATCTTATAACCTACTGTAATTGTTATGAATAAAGTTTGTGCCTGTGTAATTTTCGGACTTTTTACGAAACCATTAAATTTGAGGGCTCGATCGATTTCTGGCTGTGCAATATCGATTCTAAACGGCTTGTGACTCCAGACGGATGCATTTTACAGAAGCCAGAATTCGCCATGCCCTGAATTTTGTCGGATCTGCGACTTTTTCAGGAAACCCTATGTAGAGGAAAAAAAATGAAGCTTAACGAAATTAGTCTTAAAATTAACAAAATTGACCGCGAATTACTGGTCCTTCTCCAGGAGCGTATGGGGCTGGCGTTGCGATCAAAAAAATTTCAGGAAACCGTCGATGAGGCCCAGAGCGAAGCCAATGTTCTGGATCGCGTAAACCGAATG
>JAFDDW010000735.1 GCA_019310665.1 Deltaproteobacteria bacterium | reverse complement strand
TTCAGGGAAAAAAAGATGGCGGCGGTGTCACCCTCGAGCAGGCCATGCACCGCTTGAATGTCGATCAGAGCTGTACCGGTTGTCACGAATCCAAACAAACCAAACAAAGCTGTGTCGGCTGCCATACATCTTTTGAGAAAAAACGCCAGCAGGGAACAACTTCCTGCCTGAACTGCCACATGGTTCCAAAATCCCAGATCATCGGCGCGGTGCCAAAGGATGAAGAGAAAATGATGGCCGCCCAAACTTTGAATTACCGGGATGCCGTTAGCGAGACTTACAGTGATGAAGATATACCGGAGACGGTCGCCATCAAGACATTGTCGAACCAATATGAACCGGTAAAACTTCCGCACCGCAAGATTATCAGAACCATGGTCGCTAAAATCAAAAGCAACCAGTCAGAACCATGGTCGCTAAAATCAAAAGCAACCAGCTGGCAAATTATTTTCACTATGAAAAAGGGACGGTTTGCCAGGGCTGTCACCATAACAGTCCGGCAGCCAAAACCCCTCCCAAGTGCGTCAGCTGCCACAGCAAACCGTTTAATGAAAAAGATCCCTTCAAGCCCGGATTGATGGCTGCCTATCACAGACAGTGTATGGAGTGCCATAAAGCGATGGGGATTGAAAAACCGGTTGCAACCGATTGTACTGCATGTCACCAAAAGAAATATTGAGAGGTAGTCTCATGTCCATTTCGCGTAGAAAGTTTCTCGGCTGGCTGGGCGCTGCAGGCCTGGGCACCACAGTGGGTCATAAAACGGCCCGTGCTGCTTCAAACAAGACCTTTAGCGGTTATCCCCAAAGCAACGGCGTGCTGTTTGACAACACGCGCTGCATTGGATGTCGCAAATGCGAAGAAGGCTGCAACAAAGTCAACGAGCTGCCGGAACCGGATCGGCCCTTTAGCGATCTCTCCCTGCTGGACACGCAACGCCGCACCACGGCCAAGACTTATACCGTTGTCAACCGTTATGACGATGCCGGCCGCGGCAAGGGCCCTCTGTATCGTAAAATCCAGTGCAATCACTGTCTGGAACCGGCCTGCGCGTCGGTTTGCTTTGTGAGCGCATTTAAGAAATCCAGTACCGGTGCGGTTACTTACGACGAATCGGTTTGCGTGGGCTGCCGCTACTGCATGATTGCCTGTCCCTTTGAAATTCCGACTTACGAATATGACAACGCCTTTTCACCGAAGGTGATGAAATGCACCATGTGCTTTCCAAGAATTTCCAAAGGCCTGCTGCCCGGCTGTGTTGAGGCCTGTCCGACCGAAGCGCTGACCTATGGCAAGCGCGAGGATTTGTTGAGGATCGGACGTGAGCGCATCCGAAAATTCCCGGACCGTTACGTGGATCACATCTACGGTGAAAACGAGATGGGGGGAACCAGCTGGTTATATTTATCGGCGGTTCCTTTCAGAGAAATCGGCATGCGAGAAGATCTCGGGGTGACACCGGCACCCAAGCTTACCGCCGGAGCTTTAAGCGCCGTGCCGATTGTTGTCGGCCTCTGGCCGGTTCTGTTGACCGGCATTTATGCCATCAACCAAAGAAAAGAAAAAATTGAAAAGCAGGAAAAAGAGCAGGCCGTTGCGGCGGCAGTGGAAGCGGCCGAGGCCGAGGCCAAAGCCAGGATGAAAGAAGCAATGGCGTTTGCGGAAAAACAAAAAGACCAGGATACTGATAAGAAGTCAAGCGAGGAGGATTCCTGATGTCTGATGAAGTTACGACCCCCGGCAATTCTTATTTGACTCCCTTTAACATTATTGCCGGAATCATCGTTATCATAGGTCTTTTTGTTACGGTGGTGCGTTTTACCAAGGGATTGGGCGCTGTTACCAATCTGTCCGATTACAACCCCTGGGGCATCTGGATCGGATTTGATCTGCTGGTCGGTGTCGCCCTGGCGGCCGGAGGGTTCGTCACATCTGCGGCCGTCTATATCTTCGGTATGAAGAAATATCATTCGGCTGTCAGGCCGGCCATCCTCACCGGATTTCTGGGCTATGCCATGGTTGTCGTGGCACTCAATTATGATGTTGGCAGGCCCTGGCGGCTGCCCTACCCGTTTATCATTCAACAGGGTACCACATCCCTTTTGTTTGAAGTGGCGGCCTGTGTGGCCCTCTATATTACGGTGTTGTTTGTCGAATTTTCGCCGGCGGCTATGGAATGGCTCGGTTTGAAAAAAGCGCGCAACATCATTATGAAACTGACCCTATTGCTGACCATCTTCGGGGTGATACTGTCCACCCTGCATCAGTCGTCACTGGGGGCACTCTTTCTGATTGCACCATCGAAGCTGCACCCGCTCTGGTATTCACCCTATATTCCGGTATTTTTCTTTGTATCGGCGGTCATCGCGGGTCTTTCGATGGTTATCTTTGAGAGTACGCTGTCTCATCGCTATTTTGCCGATAAAATGGACGAGGCCCACTTAAAGGAAAAAAATGATATCGCGCTGGGATTCGGCAAAGCCGCTTCGCTGGTTCTGGCCGGCTACTTTATTATTAAGGTCATCGGGATATCCGAGGGCAATCACTGGCACCTGCTGGGGACTCCTTACGGACTCTGGTTTTTAGTGGAATTGATTGGCTTTGTCGCACTGCCGTGCTTTTTTTATGCCATCGGTGTTCGTGAGAAAAACTTGAAAATAATCAAATGGACGGCGACCTGGACCGTACTGGGCATTGTTCTCAACCGCCTGAATGTTGGCCTGGTGGCCTTTAACTGGCATCTTCCGTCCAGTGAGCGGTATTTTCCGCACTGGATGGAAATCGCGATATCCGTTTTTCTGGTAACCGCGGCTCTGATCGTATTTCGTTTTATCGTCACCCGCATGCCGATTATGTATACACATCCGGATTATCCGGAGGACCACTAGAGGTGGTTTCAAAACCTCATCTTGTGTCCGATGGCTGCGTTATCCTGCATAGCTGGATTCCGCATCGATTTTATTATATTAAGGGGCATCGTCCCGCGAACACAATCTAAGGTTTTGAAACCACTTCTGGTCATCTTTTAACTAGTGGTTGAACGAAAACCCAGCTAAATCGATTTGTTGGGTTTCGCCGTTTAGATCATGGCGCGCAAGATGCTTGATTTTCGTAGGTTGGGTTGAGGTACGAAACCCAACATA
>JAFDDW010000131.1 GCA_019310665.1 Deltaproteobacteria bacterium | reverse complement strand
ACCTGAAACCAAAAAAGCGGAGTGACAATAACCACTATTTAATTTCTATCCGGGACATATTTACATCACCATTATAGGAAACAATTATTAT
Source organism: Deltaproteobacteria bacterium (assembly GCA_019310665.1). Classification (GTDB taxonomy): domain Bacteria; phylum Desulfobacterota; class Desulfobacteria; order Desulfobacterales; family JAFDCJ01; genus JAFDCJ01. Next base: position 10,578 of record JAFDDW010000131.1, on the reverse strand, counting down.
GAGCCAACCGCATCAACCAAACCAGAAAACCCAGGGAACTACGGAAAGCCCGGATCAATTTTTCCGGGAAATTGAGATCCAGTTTTTGATTCACGAGCTTAAAGATCCGATTTCGATTGTCGAAACAGGTTTGCGCACCCTGTTGGAAAAAAAAGAAAAATTTGGTCCCTTGCTCCCCAAACAGGAAAACACATTAAAGCGCACCCTGAGAAACACCAAAAAGGCACGGGAGATGCTGAACAATTTGCTGGAAATCGGACGCTCCGAATCCGGCTGTTTTATCTGCTCCCATTTCCAACCGGCCAAATCCGTCTACCAGGCCATGAAGGACTCGCTGGAAATCATGACCGGGCCTCTTTCCGAGGAAATCGGGAAATATCAGGCCGAAAAAGACGCCCTTGAGTTGCTTTCTCGAAACGGGATTCACCTGGATATTTCGCCCCGGATATCAGATACCGAAATTTTCCAGGATGAGATCAAGTTTCGCCAGATTGTCGGCAACCTTTTAAAAAATGCCCTTCATCACCGGCGAGAAAGCCTTGAGATAAAAATGGACATAGAAAACGATGACCTGTCCCTTACAGTTTCCGATGATGGACCGGGTGTTGAACCGGAGCATCACGAAATGATATTCAGGCGCTATGCCCAGGTAAAGGAATGCTCCATTGTTCCGCGCAAAGGCCACGGACTTGGACTGGCCGGCGCCCTCATCCTGGCCCGATGCCTCGGGGGCGATATTAAAATCGTCAGTGAAAAAGGGCAGGGCGCTGCCTTTTGTCTGACATTGCCGGTGAAGATGGAGCTATAATGATTCAATTATTCCAAAGCGGAAGTGGCTATTAGTGATTTCCGACTAAAACATGTAATTAGGAAGTAATTGTCTTTCTGGATATTCCAAGTCTTGAATTGTCTTAAAGCCGGGCCGAGTTAACCTAATACTAAAAAATAATGGGGGTAAAAATGAGTGAGAATATTTATCGACAGCTGCAGCAAAGACTTGATTTTTATTCCATGGGCTTCCCAGCGACTGAGTCCGGCATAGAGTTAAAAATTCTGAAATACTTATTCTCCGAGGACGATGCCAAGATGTTTTTATCCTTATCTCACAAGATGGAGATGACATCATCAATCGCATCAAGCCTGAACCAACCTCTGAAAAAAGTCGCAGCTCACCTGGATGACATGGCCGAAAGAGGACTGTTGTTTCGTATGAAAAAAGCAGATAGCGTCAAATATGCGGCTATTCCTTTTGTTCACGGACTTTTTGAATTTCAGGTCAAAAATCTAAAGCGGGATTTTGCCGAAATGGTTAAACAATATTTCGAAGAAGCGTTTGACAAAACCCTTCAGGAGGGTGCGGAATATTTCCTTAGAACAATTCCAGTCAATCAATCCATCGATGTGACCTATAACGTCGCAAGCTATGATGATGCCGTGGAAATTTTAAAGGGCAAACCCCGTATAGTGATTACAGATTGCATCTGCCGCAAGAGCGAGGCAATGGTTGATAATGGCTGTGGCAAATCCATGGAAGCCTGTTTTATGTTCGGTTCTATGGGCCAGTATTACCTTGACCGTGATATGGGCAGGGTAATCTCGTTGGATGAAGCCATCGACATACTGGTTCAATGCCGGGAAGATGGTTTGGTGACCCAACCTGCCACATCCCAAAATCCCGGCGGAATGTGTAACTGTTGTGGCGACTGTTGCGGGGTGCTCAAGGCTCTAAACAAACATCCTAAACCTGCAGAAATAGTCTTTTCCAATTATATGGCGATGGTTGAAAGCGGTGAATGTACAGGGTGTGAAATCTGTTTGGACCGCTGTCAGATGAACGCTCTGAGGATAAACGACGAGGAAGTCGCAGAGGTGAATAAAGATCGATGTATCGGATGTGGTCTATGTGTGACGACTTGTGATCCGGAAGCGATAAGACTGATACCGAAAAGCGAGACAGAGTACCATGTGCCTCCGGCAAGCTCTGCAGAGCAGATGATGTTAATGGCTCAAAAGCGAGGATTAATATAGGATTTATCTTCGACCGACCCTGTTTTTTATTTTTTCAGTGCATAACCTTCGCGAATGAATTTCATGTTTCTATGAAAAACAACATATCAAGCAGCTAAAATCCCTGGGATTTCCAAATTATATACCAGCCAAACGGGGTGAATCCGGCAACCTGGATTTGTCCCATTTTTTATGATTTCGATTTGACACTCCCATTTTTTATGATTTCGATTTGACACTTAAATCCCAGATACGATTGGGTGCATGTATTCAAAAACTATCTGTATTAATCGGATAAAAATTGATAGTTGGACTTCTGGCAAGAAATCACAAGATCAGTATTTTCCACTTTTCTATAAAAATATTACAATAGATGGAAAATTTTCCATCTAACATAATGTTATGTAGACTTTTGATACCTGCTATATACCCATACATATGGAATCCATTAAATTTTGTGATATTCAAATCGTATTTGCAATTTGTCCAAATTACATGTACTGGCAAGATAATGACAACGTTTTGTTCTATATTTCCATCAAAAAGATACCAGCAAAAGTCTTATAAATGTGAAGTAAATTTCCCATTTTTTGTGGTATTTAATTCATAAAGTCCTCTGATAACAATTTCCAATAATTACCTAACCTCCTGATATTACTATACCTGAATTAACCATCTGATTTTGCATGAATTTTGCATTCATATAGAAGAGATTCGAACTGTAAAATCTCCGAATTTGAAAACAAGATTTTTTTATTACATTTTTTAATACCCCGTCCGCTTGCGGCGAGGAGGTTCATTTTCTCAACGAATTCTATTCTATCTAAAATTAAATGACGCCTTATCATTCTTTTTGAGGATCAAAAAAATGAAAGAAAATAAATATTTCAAAGATAGGAGAGTAGGTGATCCATATGTTGATCGCCGTTCGGGAGAAGATAGACGCCAAGTGTATGACTCTGGTTATTGGGAAAGTGGAGGAATAGAAAGAAGAAGCGTAAAAGACCGGAGACAGCCTAAAGAGCGCAGAGACAGTTGTGTCAAAGTATCCAAATGGTCAAGCGTATGCATAGAAGATAAAGCCGACCAGTGATACCTGCTTCTCTCAACTTTTTTCACCGACCAGTGATACCTGCTTCTCTCAACTTTTTTCACCACCAAAAATACTGTAGTATACGCATGGCAAAGCAGTAAGCCCAAAAAAGCAGAATCTGAATTGCGAGAAAGTGATGGATAAATTTTATGAGATTTCAGAAACACGTTATGACATTATCTTTGAGGTAGATTTAGAACGAAGGGTCGAATATATATCGCCTGAGATAAAAAAGATTCTTGGGTATAATGCATATGAAATGTTAGGCAAAAAATACAACAAATTCGTTTTAATAACTGATTTGCCAATAGCGGACGATACGTTTCAAGTTGCGCTTTCAGGTAAAAGTACTTTATTTCAGGAAATCCATGCAATAAGCAAAGATGGAATAAACGTACCACTTGAGATTAAATTAATTCCTATCTTCGATAATCAAAAGGTTATCGGTGTTCATGGAGTCGCTCGTGTTATTACCCATGCATAGGAATAACCAAGGCCCTGGAATTTAGGAAACACAGGCGTTATTCCTGCCACAGAACTTGATGTATCTCAAATATATCGAAGTTGGGCCTCAACTGCAGATAACTGCTATATATCGCCGATGGACCATACTCCCAAACGAATGGGATAGCTATTTCATACCGCAATCAACTCATTTCATTTTCCGCCTTCACTTTGCCCTCTGCTCTCTGTCTTCTGTCCTCTATCCTTCAAAGAAACGGTATCGGCTTGCCGGTGTCAAATGCCAGGGCCTGACACAGGGCAATCAGGTTTCCATTTTCATCGGTGACCTTGATGTCGTAGCTTGCTGTTTTGCTGGTCTGGCTCACCCGGCGTGCTTCGGCTCGTAACTGCAGCCCGGGTTTGGGACTGGAAACATAGGTGACATTCACATTCAAGGCCACGGCCACGGTGCCGTCAGTCTGACCGGCGGTTTCAAAAGCCTCGTCAATCAATGCAAACAGAGCCCCGCCATGCGCTCGGTCATAGATGTTGTTCATTTTCTCAGGCTCATAGGTCATGTGTACCACCGAATGACCTTTTTCCAATTTTACCAACTCCATATTCAGCGCCCGGGCGAACGGCTCCTTTTTTACTGCTCGTAGAATTGCCTCTTTGACCTCTTGATCCATTGTCCGCCTCCATCGTTAGAAATAGTTACAAACTAAGCATTTCTTTATTCTGAGAAAATCAGGTATCTACAGTGCTCTATATCATAAAGATTGGTGGTATCAAGTCCGCCTTTTTATTTATTCTAATGTGTTATGCCGTAAAGCGGCTTTGTCAGCAAGATAGAAATCACTTGACATGTTGGAAGATTCCGCCTTACACCTTGATGACTCATCGAATTTCAGGTCAGGTATCGTATCTACAACCACTTATACCGCAATTCCGTATTTCGGGACATAATTATGGAAAGCGGTATAAATTCCGAATTTTTCATTGACGCCATACCAAATAGCTATTAAGTAGCTATGTGTTAACCACTATAGGCCCTTAGCAATTATTTTTATACATTTTGTGGCAAAACATTTTCGCCACCAAGACACCAAAACACAAAGATAAATTTTAGCAAACAGTTTTGCTTTATGCCTTTGTGGCCATTTTCCCGGTTTATCCGGGTTGGGAGATCTATCCGAAAAATGTTGAACCATCTTCGGTCATTTTTTGACCACTAACCCCCGAGCACAGAAAGGAGGAAGGCACAATGAAAAAACAACTTATTGCATTTATGTTAGTCCTCTGCGTTGGGTTGGCGTTTGGTTTTATCGGTTTCACAACCGCTGACGCCGGTACCATTAAACTTACCTACAGCAATTTTTTTCCACCCGGACATATCCAGAGCAAACTGGCTGAGGCCTGGTGCCAAGAAGTGGAAAATCGCACCAACGGACAAGTCGTGGTGGAATATTTTCCCGGCCAGACATTGACCAAGGCCCGACAGGTTTATGACGGCGTGGTGGAAGGGATATCGGATGTCGGGTTTTCTGTTTTAGCTTATACCCGCGGTCGATTTCCGGTGACGGCGGCCGTTGATCTGCCCCTGGGATATACCAGCGGTACGGTGGCCACCAAAGTTATCAATGCGGTCTATAAAAAATTTATGCCCAAAGAGTTTATGGATACCCAGGTGATGTATCTGCATGCCCATGGACCGGGCCTCATCCACACTAAAAGCAAGCCGGTACGCAAGATGGAGGACATGAAAGGGCTCAAGTTCAGGGGACATGGCACCAGCGCGCTGGTGGTCAAGGCCCTGGGCGGCACGCCGGTTTCCAAGCCCATGCCGGAAACCTACCAAATGCTTCAAAAAGGCGTGGTAGATGGTGCGGTTTATCCTTTTGAGGCCAACAAAGGCTGGAAGCTGGGAGAGGTCACCCGGTATGCTACCGCTGATTTTACAGCCGCCTATACCACTTCTTTTTTTGTGGTCATGAACAAGGATAAATGGAATTCCATATCGGCCGCCAACCAAAAAATCATCGAGCAGATCAACATGGAATGGATTGACAAACACGCTGAGGCCTGGGACACCAGCGATGCCAAAGGCATTGTCTTTTTCCTGAACCAGGGCGGTGAAATTATCGGGCTTGATGCCAAAGAAGGTGAACGGTGGCGGAAAGCAGTCGCGCCGATCATCGAAGATTACAAAGCCAATATGAACAAAAAGGGCTTCAAAGGCACCGAGATCGTTGACTTCACCATCAAAACCCTGAACAGTTTGCAGTAGATGCTTGGCGGGTGGGTCCATATAGACGGACCCACCCGATTTTTTCTTAAACCAACCCCGTATGGCATGAATGCAGCGTGTGAACATTTACTAAATAAATTTGCGCTTATGGGGCTTCGCCCCAATTGCCTCTGACCACAAAATAGAATAGATTTGCAGCATGGCTTTTTTTTGGAAAATCGTCCAGTGGGTTCTGGATAAAATGAAAATCATGGGTGCCGGCTGCCTGGTAGGAATGATGCTGTTGACCTGCGTCGATGTAGTCGGACGTGCCTTTGGCCATCCCATTTTCGGGTCGGTGGAAATTGTGGGTTTTATGGCCACCCTGGCCGTGGTCATGGCCATGCCCTATACCCATCAGGTCCAAGGTCATATCGGCGTGGAGATTCTCGTGCGGTTGTTTTCCGAGAAAACCCAGACCCTCATTGATATTTGTACTGGAATTATCAGCTTAATTTTGTTTGCCATCGTTACCTGGCGGATGACGCTTTATGCCAATACCATGAAAGCATCGGGCGAAGTTTCCATGAGTCTTGAGTTTCCCGAGCATGTCGTCATTTATGTGACGGCGCTCTGCCTGCTGACGTTCACGTTGATTATTCTAAGAGATGTCATTAATAATATCAGAAAGTTAAAATCTAAATGAGCCCCACTACGATCGGCATCATCGGTATTGCTGTGATGGTCCTTATCTTTTTCTCAAGGATGCCGGTGGCCTACGTCATGACCCTGATCGGTTTTCTGGGCTTCAGCATCATGATTTCCTTCAAAGGGGGGCTCAATCTTCTTTCCAGAAATATCTACGATGTTTTTTCTTCCTACGGACTGACTACCATACCGCTTTTTATTTTCATGGGCCAGCTGGCGTTTAACAGCGGCATCAGCAGCCGGTTATACGACACGGCCTATAAGTTCCTGGGCAGCATCCGGGGGGGACTGGCCATGGCGACGGTGTCGGCCTGCACGGCTTTTGGGGCTGTCTGCGGATCCAGCCCGGCCACAGCGGCCACCATGGCAACGGTGGGATTGCCGGAGATGAAACGTTATAAATACGCTGATGAGCTGGCAACCGGTTCCGTGGCATCGGGTGGCGGTCTGGGTATGATTATGCCGCCCAGCGTTGTTCTGATCGTGTATGGGGTTTTGACCGAAGAATCCATCGGCAAGTTGTTTGTGGCCGGAATAATTCCGGCCATATTCGTCACCATCCTGTTTATTATATCAATATATATCTTATGCCGCTTTTCTCCGGAGCAAGGCCCGCCGGGTGAATCGTTTACCTGGAAGGAGAAAATTCGATCCCTTACCGGTCTGATCGATACCCTGGCCGTATTTGGTCTGGTAATGGGCGGCCTTTTCTTCGGGTTTTTCACCCCGACCGAGGCGGCCGCTGTGGGTGCCTTCGGTGTTCTGGTGGTTTCGTTGATCAGGCGGCAGATTACCTGGCAGGGGTTTGTCAAATCTCTTTATGAAACCTTGCGCACCTCATGTATGGTTTTGTTATTGATCGCCGGTGCGGTTGTCTTTGGCAAATTCCTGGCCATCACCCGAATTCCGTTTAACATTGCTTCCTGGATCGGGGGCTTCGATTTGCCCCCCTATATGATCATGGGCATGATCGTTCTGGTTTATTTTATAGGGGGATGTTTTATGGATGCCCTGGCGCTCGTGATGCTGACCATTCCGATATTTTTCCCGATTGTCACCGATCTGGGCTACGACCCTATCTGGTTCGGTATCATTATCGTGATGGTCACCGAGATGGGGGTGATCACACCGCCTGTGGGAATCAATGTTTATGTGGTGTACGGGGTGGCCGAGAGCGTTATCGGCGGCGTCCCGCTGGAATCCATTTTCAAGGGCATCTTACCGTTTTTGATTGCAGTCGTTGTGGGTATAGTTATTCTGATTTTCGTTCCCCAGATTATTTTGTTTTTACCTAATTTGATGTACTAGACGGATTGCGCGTTGCGGGTTGCGGGTTACGGGTTGCGGGTTGCGGGTTACGGGTTACGCGTTGCGGGTTGCGGGTTGCGGGTTACGGGTTGCGGGTTACGCGTTGCGGGTTACGAGTTGCGTGTTACGGGTTACGAGTTACGAGTTACGGGTCTTTCGATTTGGGATGTCGGATTGGGGATTTGGGATTGAAAAGATTGATAGGATGACTTGCGGGTCCTTCGATTGTGGATTTTAGATTTCGGATTTCGGATTGCTCGTGTTTATTGAGTTTATAGGGTTGATTGAGTTGTTTGAGTTGATGTGCAGCGCCGTGAGTTTACAAGATTAAACGGTATAGTGTTTGGATGAAAGCGCGTTTGCTCAATGCTCTATGCGCTATGCCCTATGCGCCATGCTCTCTGCGCTATGCGCTATTAATTTGCCATCAGATATCAATTAGAAGCATAGTCCCCTTAAGGATGACACAAAATGGCTGATCCAATGTATTGGAACCCTGTGCTGGAGACATTGCCGCGGGAAAAAATTCGTCGGCTGCAGCTTAAAAAGTTCCGCAAGATCTTTCAATGGGCCTACGATCGCTCCAAGTTCCACCGCAAGCTCTACGATGATGCCGGCATCAAACCGGATGATATCCGTTCCTTTGAAGATATCTGCCGGATTCCCACCGTAGAAAAATCCATGATGCGGGACATTCAGGGCAAGGACCCGTTTCCCTACGGCGATGCCCTCTGTGTTCCCCTGGAAGAGGTCACGATATTCCGGCAGACCAGCGGCACCACCGGTCAGCCCGTCTATCAGCCGGATACCTGGCAGGACTGGGAATGGTGGATGGAGTGCTGGTCCTATATTCTCTGGGCCCAGGGCTACCGCCCCCGGGATCGCGTGTTTATCCCCTTTGGCTATAACATTTTCGTGGCGTTTTGGGCCGGGCACTATGCGGCTGAAAAAATCGGTTGTGAAGTGATCCCGGGTGGTGTGCTGGATACCAAGGCCCGTATTCTCAAAATCCAGGAATTACAGGCCACTGCCATGATGGGCACGCCGACCTATATTTTGGGGATGGCAGAGACGGCACGCGCGAAAATGGACATCGATCCGTCCCAATTGACCATCAACAAGATCACCTGTGCCGGCGAGTGCGGTGCCAGCATCCCCAGCACCAAAAAGCGCCTGGAAGATGCCTGGAATGCCAAAGTGTATGATCATGCCGGAGCGACCGAGATCGGCGCCTGGTCATTTGAGTGCACCGCGCAGCCGGGCGGGATGCATGTCAATGAAGCTCTTTTTCTGGTGGAGATCGAAGATATAGAAACCGGCGAGATCATTGAAGAGCCGGGCCACCGCGGCAAGATGATCATTACCGCTCTGGATCGCCAGGCCCAGCCCTGTGTGCGCTTTGACTCCAAAGATGTCATCGAATGGGCGGCCGAACCATGTGCCTGCGGACGTAGCGCCAGGTTGATTAAGGGCGGCGTGGTGGGCCGGGCCGCATCCGCCATTGAAGAAGTCGTTCGCAGTGTTGACGGCCTGGGCGATGAATACGAAGTAATCGTGGATAAAGTCGGCGATGCCGAGCGCATTCAGCTCAAGGTGGAAGTGTTGGATGAGGCCCAGGACCAATGCCGGTTGATTGAATCCGAGTTGGCCGACCAACTTCGATTAAAAACCAATTTGCGCTATGACATTGAAATCTGCGGCTGCGATACCCTTCCCCGATACGAGGTCAAAGCCAAACGTTTCAAGGATTTGAGAAAGCCAAAAGCCGAAAAATAAGAGGTGGTGATGAACCCCCGGATAGATTTGAATGCAATCAACGATAAAATTGTATTGATGAAGAAAGCGGCCGAGGAATTAGATCGTATGGGAAAGGATTTCCCCTCTCTGGCCAGAAATACGGTTCGTATACTGGCAAGCTTGAAAATGCTCGAAATAAATGTATCCGACATTATGGAGATAGAATAGTGTGTAATTGAATTATTTTTTTGTGGGAATGCGCAGATCCGCTTATTTTCGATATTTTTGTCTATTTTCGTCTTTTTCCGCCAGTTGCGCCAGACCGCCCTGGCCGAATTTTTTAATCTTTACGCCACCGGAAAGTTTGGGGAAATCATCCATGATACAAAGCTCATCGGGTAGTTTATGCGGGGCCAATTTGTCTTTCATCATAGTACGAACTTCCCCCAGAGTAATCGTTTGACCTGCGATGGGGATCACACAGGCACAAATCGATTCGCCTAAAACAGGGTTGGGGGTGGCGACGATGCAAACCTGTTCAACTTTGGGATGATCAGCAACCAGGCATTCGAGTTCATGGGGATTAATTTTATAGCCCCCGCGATTGACTATGTCCTTTGTGCGCCCATAAATTTTGAGGTAGCCGTCTTTTCCCCTGGAAGCCAGATCTCCCATAAATAGCCATCCATCGATAGTTTGTCTGCGAGTCTCCTCAGAATTTTTCCAGTAGCCCTTCATAACATGCCACCCGCTCAGGGTTAACTCCCCGATCCGTCCGTCTTCCAGCTCTTCATGAGTTGACGGATCCACCACCCTCATACGGGTATCGGCAATTGGCCGACCGATATATTTTTCCCTGATATTCAGGGGCGACGGATAGGGGCACATGGTTCCCAGTCCCGGGCCGACTTCAGATGCTCCCCAAAAGGATGTCAGATAAATATTCATCTCTTCTTCCACCCGGGAAATCAGGCCCTCCGGTGCGATCATTCCGGCGATAAGACCGGCTCTTAGCGAGCTGAGATCATAATTTGGCCGGCTGGTGTGATTGAGT
>JAFDDW010000130.1 GCA_019310665.1 Deltaproteobacteria bacterium | reverse complement strand
TTAATGAAGTTTCATACAAGGTTTCAGTGTTCAGCACTTCCACTCCCTGACACCTGATCCGCCTGCGGCGGAACACCTGAAACCTCTATCAGTATCTCACAACATGTTGTTAGAACAAACCCGATAAGGGCCTAATGCAACCATCAATACTCCAAGAATTAAGAGTGGTAGATCTTACCCGAATAGTGGCCGGACCTTATACCACACGCATGCTGGCCGACTTTGGCGCCGAGGTGATCAAGGTCCAATCGGCCAAGATGGCAACGGGAATTGAGTCGAATACGACACCGTATTTTTGCGCCTGGAATCGAAATAAAAGAAGTATTACCCTGGATATGGATTTTCATGAAGCCCGGGAGATATTTTTAAAACTGGTTAAGATCAGCGATATCGTGGTGGAAAACTTCTCCCCCCGGGTAATGTCAAACTGGGATTTGGATTATGCTACCCTGAAAAAGTCGAACGACAGACTCATCATGTTAAGCATGTCGGGGACAGGGCAGAACGGACCATGGAAAGATTTTGCAGCCTACGGACCCACGGTGCAGTCGCTGGGAGGACTTACTTATCTGACGTCGTATTCCCAAGATGCCCCCATGGGCTTTGGATATGCCTATGCCGACATGGTCTCCGGACTATATGGTGCGGTTTCAATTCTGGCTGCGCTGGAACATCGCGACCGATGCGGACAGGGACAATACATCGATCTGTCGGAATATGAAGCCGTATGCACGACGATCGGCCCGGCTCTGATAGATGCAGGCTTTAATCAAAATCAGGTTGGGCCTCAAGGAAACGATGCCGAAAATAGACCTGCGGCGCCATACGGCTGTTACAAATGTTCGGGAGAGGATCGCTGGTGTGTCATCGCAGTCTTTTCCGAGGATGAATGGCAGTCGCTGTGCGGCGTTTTTGGAAATCCCGCCTGGTCCGGGGAGGATAAGTTTTCGTCCCTGGCCGGTCGGAAGAAGCATAAGGAAATACTAGATAGACATATTGGTGAGTGGACGGCGGGACAGACGGCCGAAAACGTGGTGGACAGTCTTCAGCCAGCGGGCATTGCAGCCGGTGTCGTTCAAAATGCTGAGGATTTGGCCAACGATCCACAGCTAGCCGCCAATAAATTTTTTACATCCCTGAACCATCCGGTCCTGGGTGAGATTAAAACGGATACATATCCCATTAAATTTGAAAATTGTCGCCCAGCAACCTGGAAGGCTTCCCCCTTGCTCGGCGAAGCAAATCAATACGTTTTTGAAGAATTGCTCGGTATGAAGAAAACCACAATTCGATCGTATATTGAGCAGGGGATTATCGCCTAGTGTTTTTTCTCCCAAACGACCTTACCCCCAATAATTGTCTTATCAACCTGCAGGTTTCCGAACTCATCCGCTTTAAGTCGGGTCGGATCTGCGTTTAAAACCACCAGATCCGCCAGCTTCCCTGGTGTGATGGTGCCTTTAATGGTTTCTTCAAAAGTGGCCCGGGCGGCATTCAGGGTGTACATCTGCAGCGCTGCGGTGAACTGGATTTTTTCCCGGCCGCCGACAATGTCACCTGTTGCACTCAATCTGTGCATCGCCGCATGTATTCCGATCAATGGGTCGGGCGGCACAATCGGACAATCCGAACTGGCTGCGACGTTGATTCCTTGATCCAGAAGGGTCCTGATCGGGTACAGGTGTTCCCACTGCTCATCCGGGACGGTGGCGCGATAGCGTTCACCGTGAAAGTAGATAAAGGCGGGTTGGGTCACCACCGTTATACCAAGGGATGCGATTTTGCGGGCTAAATCCGGCGGGCACACGGCGCAGTGCTCAATGCGGTGGCGGTGGTCTTCTGCAGGAGACTTCTCCAGGGCAAATTGGATGGCCTGGCAGGCAGCTTTAACAGCTTTTTCTTCGAGGGCATGAATCGCAATTTGCTGCCCGGCATGATGGACTTCGAATACCATTTTGTTTAATTCTGACTGCGAAGGATGCAGCCGGCCGGTGGTATCATCCAGGATAATTTTGACTGCCCCCAACCGGAGTTGGTTTTGGTTTAACTCGTTTAAATGGTTTTGCCTGCTATTTTTTTTAAAGGCGTAAATCCCCATCATCAGATTCACCCGGGGGTACAGGATGCGGGATTCTTTCCAGGATTTGAATAGCTCCCATTGTTCGGTGTCGTTGCGGGATGATGCATCCTGGATACTGGTAAGGCCCAGAGAAATAAGTTCCTGATTCGCCATCTGTAAACCCTTTTCAAGCTCTGCAGGGGCAAGCGGGGGAATTCGATCATACAAAAAATCTCCCATTTCGTAGAGTAATCCTGTCGGCTCACCTGTTTTCAAATCCCGCTCAATGATGCCTCCCTCAGGATCACCGGTTTCTCTGGTTATCCCAATGAGCTTAAGCGCCCTGCTGTTGAGAACGTGGGCGTGTCCCGATCGATGGGTAAGTCTGACAGGATGCTCCGCAGTTGCTTTATCCAGGTCCCAGCGGTTGGGATGTCGCTTTTCTGCCAAATAAAATTCATTATACCCTCTGCCAAAGATCCATTGGCCGGAGGGCCTGTTGCGTGAACAGTTATGAATAATTGATTGAATACCTGAGATCGAATGAACATTCTTGCCCGGACTGAGGTCCGATGTTACAAAGCTTTTGGCATAGGAGACCAGATGAAGGTGGGCATCGATAAAACCGGGGATAACTGTTTTTCCGCTGCAGTCGATAAGGCCGGTATCTTTATCCCTTAAATTCTTCCAATCTTTTCCGGATCCGGTTGCAGCGATCTTATCATTCTTGATAGCCACCCAGGCAGCATTAGGACAAAAAGGATCTAAGGTTATAATATTGGCATTGATCAGGATAAGGTCTAGGCGCGAGATTTCCATTTAAACGTATTGTTTCCGCAGTACTTTTTTATCCAGTTTCCCGACGCTGGTTTTCGGGATGGCATCTGTGAACACGTAGCGGTCGGGAACCCCGTATTTAGGCAGTTTGCCTTCTTCAGAACCCTTTTTCATAAATGCTTTTAATTCTTCTTCACTGACATGGCCCTCAAATTCGGGTTTAAGGGTTACAATCATCAGCGGCCGTTCGCCCCACTTTTCATCCGGCACACCGATGGCGGCCGACTCGAGAACGGCTTCGTGCTGGCTTAATAAATTTTCCAGATCAAGTGATGATACCCACTCACCGCCGCTTTTGATAACGTCTTTGATGCGATCGGTAATCTGCAGATAGCCGTCTTCGTTGATATAACCCACATCGCCGCTGTGCATCCAGCCGTTGCGCCACAGCTCTTCGGTTTTATCCTGCGCCTTGAAATAGTTCTGGGTCAGCCAGGGGGATCTCATCACGACTTCACCGGTCGATACGCCGTCATGGGGCAATATATTGCCATCGGCATCGACCACCTCAACTTCAGCCAGCGGTATGGGTTTGCCGGTTTTGATAGTGATGTCCAGCAATTTATCTTCTTCCCAGTCCAGCATGTCTTCTCTGGGGGTAGCCGCGGTCATCACCGGGCCGGTTTCCGACATCCCGTAGCCGGCGTTTATCTCTATTCCGAGATCCCGGGCCGCTTTGGCAAGACCCTTGGGCAGTCTGGCACCGCCGATAACAACCTTCCAGTTTGACAGATCCACTTCTTTGACCGTTGGACTGGTTAGAAGCATTTGTAAAATAGTCGGCACACAGTGCGAAAAGGTAACTTTTTCTTTTTCAATGAGACGCAACAGCTTCTCGGGTTCATACTGCCCGGGATAGATCTGTTTGGCGCCGAGCAGGGTCGCCACATAGGGAAAGCCCCAAGCGTGAACGTGAAACATCGGTGTCAGCGGCATATACACATCATTGGATCGAAAACGGCCGGTGGTATGAAAAGATCCAAACTCTACTGCTACCGCCAGGGTATGAAGCACCAGCTGCCGGTGGGTAAAGTGAACGCCTTTGGGATTCCCGGTGGTGCCGGTGGTGTAAAAGGTGGTGGCCTTGGTGTTTTCGTCCAGATCAGGAAATTCAAATGATGCAGATGAGGACTGCATTAACCCTTCAAATTCGGCGGCAGGACCAATTTTCGTGTCCGTTATTGTACCATTTTCAGCGATTACCACCACTGTTTTAACCGTCTCGAGTTTGTCCCATATATCCTCCAGTACAGGCAGGAAATCGGCATTGATAATGATCATTTTGGCTTCGGCGTGGTTGACCGTATATGAGATTTGTCCGGCGGATAATCTCCAGTTGACGGTTTGCAGCACCGCCCCGATCATCGGGACGGCAAAAAAACATTCCAGGTAACGGTGGCTGTCATAATCAAATACCGCAATCGTGTCACCCGCGGTTACTCCCAGTTCTGTCAACCCGTTGGCCAGTTTGCCGATGCGTTGATTGAGATCTCGATACGTGTAGCGGTGCCTGTCGCCGTATACGATTTCGCGGTCCGGGGATTTAATCAGAGAGTCCTTCAGTAATTTTTTAAGGATGAGCGGATAGTCATAATTTTCTCCGGGCTGGTAAATTTTTTCTGCCATTGATAATCTCCTGCTCTAATTGAGCAAAAAGCGCTCAATTGGGATCTTTTATTTTTTAAACCATAAATAAATATAGTTCTACTGTCAACAGAGGGTATTGATTTAAAACTAAGGCTATGGCAAGTAAAGAAATGTGATCTGCCTTGAGCATTCTGATTTAAAAGGAGGAATACCGCATGGCAACACTGGATGATCTCGCTTTATTGGATGCTACGGCCCAGGCTGAGCTGGTGCGGAAAAAGGAGGTACAGCCCATCGAACTGGTGGAGGCTGCGATTGCCCGCATCGAACGGTTAAACCCCACCCTCAATGCTGTTATAACGCCGATGTACGAGCTTGCGCGAACGGCAGCCGCGGAGAAGTTGCCGGAGGGACCCTTCACCGGTGTTCCCTTTCTCTTAAAAGACCTCCTGGCGTCATTTGCAGGGGTGAGGATGACGTTGGGATCGAAACTGTTGCAGAATTTTGTGCCGAACCATGACAGCGAGCTGGTTGCCAGATTCAAACGGGCCGGACTGATCATCGTGGGTAAAACCAATACGCCCGAATTCGGTATCCTTCCGACTACCGAGCCCCAGCTCTTCGGTCCCTGCCGCAATCCGTGGAATACCGATCACACGACGGGCGGCTCCAGCGGGGGGGCGGCTGCGGCGGTTGCAGCGGGAATGGTTCCCATGGCCCATGGCAACGACGGCGGCGGGTCTATACGCATTCCGGCTTCCTGCTGCGGTGTATTCGGACTTA
This sequence comes from Deltaproteobacteria bacterium, assembly GCA_019310665.1. Classification (GTDB taxonomy): domain Bacteria; phylum Desulfobacterota; class Desulfobacteria; order Desulfobacterales; family JAFDCJ01; genus JAFDCJ01. The sequence continues at coordinate 1,047 of JAFDDW010000130.1, read as the reverse complement.
AACCCACCCGGGCCCGCAATCCCCTGGGGCCAGATTTTGGTGATATTATGAGCGGACTGGTAGTCGAACACGCACTTACCCGCTCTGTTAGGGACAGCGCCGCCTTGCTCGATGCCACTGCGGGTCCTGATGTGGGTGATCCTTACTGGGCACCGCCGCCCGAACGTCCCTTTCTTCAGGAAGTTGGTGCAGATCCGGGCCGGCTGAGAATTGCATTTACCACCAAAGCGGCTACCGATGTTACGGTACATGCCGACTGTGTGCAGGCTGTGGAGGAGGCGGCAAAATTGTGCACCGGACTCGGGCATGCGGTTGAAGAAACAACGTTGCCTCTTAATGCCGAGATGCTGTTTAATGCCTTTAGCGTTTTGTGGTCGGCCGGTACCGGCTCAACGCTAAAGGCTCTGGGGGCCACCCAGGACCAGGTCGAACCGCTTACCTGGGCGCTCAAGGAAATGAACGACCAATTTAGTGCTGCAGATTACGTAATTGCGATGCAGACGCTGCAAAGCGTCAGTCGTGAAATTGCCCGGTTTTTTCAGGATTACGATGTATTGCTGACCCCGACGCTGGCCGAACCTCCCTTACCCTTGGGCTCCTTCGACTCGCCACCGGACAACCCGCTGCATGGGCTTTACCGTTCAGGACAGTTTGCCTGCTTTACCCCGATTTGCAATATGACCGGACAGCCGGGTATGTCCCTTCCGCTATTCTGGAATGCCGATAATCTGCCGGTGGGCACGCATTTTATCGGCCGGTTCGGTGATGAGGCGACGCTGTTCCGATTGGCCGCTCAGCTTGAGGAGGCGCGGCCGTGGGCTGGCCGAAGACCTGCGGTCAGTTGATTAGTTAATTACTCCGCCCTGAAAAATAGCATACTTAGGGTTGCAAATTGTTCTTTAAAAACTGAAGTAAGTTGTTAGATCGAAGGTCCGGCGGATTAATTATTTTATGCTGCGCATTTTTTTATGCTTTTTTTGACTTTTTAATTTCATCCCAGAGGCTGATGTAAAAAAAATAGTATGGACTAAGCTCTTAAAATTTTGT
>JAFDDW010000129.1 GCA_019310665.1 Deltaproteobacteria bacterium | reverse complement strand
GGTAGTCATCGGGAATGCGGACATCGTGCGCTTCCACAATACCCATATAAAATTCTACCAGTCGAAACATGTTAAAGTCATTTAAGCATCTTGCACCGGCATGCAATTTTTTAAGCGATTGAGATATGCGCGTCGGCATCCCGGGAGCTCCAAGTTTTTCTATCGACATGGTTTCGCCTTTGAGAAACTCTAAAACCATCACTTTATGATCCGGCAGATGGTACAGCACTTTAGGGCCCACCCCGGCGTCGGCGGCCGCTTTGGAACTCTGGTATTCACTATCCCGGTCAATTGCCAGAAGCTCGGTGCTGGCTCCCGGAACCCGCACAAAATATGACTGGCCTTCAACCTCCACCCGGTAGTTTTTATTGGTCAACCCCCCGGGCATTTCCTGAATTTCCACCGGTTTGTCCCGCCAGTCATCTATTTTTTGAATGACTTCTTCAATCGTAATCGTCATTGAGGGCCTCCTTCTTCAGCGCGTCTGTTGAAACGCTTCATATGCTTGTTCTAAACGAGTGAGGTTTTTCCGGGTGTAATTCACGTAGTCAAATTCGATAGTCGAGTGTATCTCCGAAACGATACTCCACAAAGTTTCGCGCAATAATGAGACACACTTCATAGCAGCCAGCCGTCGGCGTTGCCTGTCTGTCACCGACTGTTGATAATAGGTTTCCAGAACCCAGTCTTCCTGTTCCGGCGAGAGCTCGTTGTTTGAGGACAATCCGGCCAGATCGAAAAGGGCGGCGTTAAAACCGGCATAATCCCAGTCGAGAAGCCACAGTCGCTTGCCGTCGTCAATAAAATTGGCGGCCAACAGGTCGTTATGGCCGAATACTACTTTTACTTCACCAACTGCTTCTTCGAGTACTTCGTTTATTTCAACAAAGTACGGCAGTGAGTCCATCATCCGGCTGTTGCCCTCCCTGGCAGTCAGGATGTAACTTCGGCAGACATGGAAAGGCCAGAAAACAAGTACCGGTCCTTTCAGGTATTTCGGGATTTCAGTATGACAGGTTTGAATCAAGGCTATGATCCGATCCAGATTCTGTGGTTGCCGGACGTCCTCTTCTGAAAGGGTGCGCCCTTCAATGAACCGCATGACGAAGACGCCGTCGGCTTGATAGACTATTTCAGGCGAAAGGCCGGCGGCGTGAGCCGCATGCGCGGCCGCGAGTTCGTTAAATCGCATGACACCGTGAAGCGGGATATCGTCCCCGACCCTGACGACGAAGCGTTGACCACGGTCATCGACGATAAAATTGGTGTTGGTAATACCACCCCCCAGAGGCTCGGGTTCTACGGGTGAAGACCAAAAATCCAGCCCAGCTACCAGGTGGCGGGCATCTTTGCTCATATTATTACTTTCGGCTCCTCTCAGAAATGTGTGCATAAAATTTGTCGTGCAGCTTTTCCAGCGTAAAGTTTCGCTCAACCAATGCCTAAAATTCAAAATGCCTAAAGTGCCTAAAATTGTGGCACGTGCTTTCAGCACGATCGATTCAATTTCCAATGGGCAATGGTGAACTTTTTGCTAATTATTAGCTTTGTGCCCAAAAGTTAATTTGTTCATATTCCTAATGGTTTTTTCTGTCTCCTTTAAACGTTTATAGTAACAGGGGAATCCAACTAAAATAGACAGAATTCCTTAATTTTAGGCACTTTAGCGCATTTTAGGCATTTAAAGAGTGCCAATAAAATTTGACTCCCGTGGTAAATAATTTGCACTCTTTTATGTGAAGAACCTTACTTCCTAGTTCAACTCAAACCCAGCAATTTCTTGCGTTCCATGCTCCAGGCCATGATCAGTCGGTCCGAGATAATGGCAATGAAGGCGACGCACAGCCCTGCGACCAGACCACGGCCGGTATCGGCTTTTGTCAGGGCAATGTAGACTTCCTGACCAAGATCCCGGGTACCCACCAGCGCAGTGATGACCAGCATGCTGAGACCCAGCATGATTGTCTGGTTTACGCCCAGCATAATTTCGGGTATTGCCAGCGGCAGCTTTACTTTCCATAGAATCTGTCGTCGCGTACAGCCGGACACCGTCGCGGCCTCGATCATGGCCGGAGGTACCTGGCGGATGCCATGATCGGTGTAGCGGATGACCGGCACCAGCGAATAAGCCACCACCGCGATCATGGCGGAAAAATCACCGACCCGAAACAGCATCACCACCGGAATAAGATAAACAAAGGCCGGCAGTGTTTGCAGGGTGTCGATGACAACTTGAATTACGCGGTGAACCCGGTTGCTAGCCGCCGCCCAAACACCCAAAGGCATGCCAATCACCGAAGCCACGAAAACGGATATACCGATAAGATAGGTAGTGATCATTGCTTTTTCCCAGTTTCCGGTTAGCGCAATAAACGCGGCCAGCAATGAAACCAGAAGGGAAAGCCGCCACCCCCCGAGCTGCATACCGGCCAGACCCAGCAAACCAACCACCCCCATCCATGGCAGGGCGATGAGAAACCGTTTTACGGGAATTAGAATATGGATCAGCAACCACGCTTTGGTGCCATCAATAATATCGAAAAAATTAATGTTGATCCAGGTAATCATTTTTTCCCAGAAATCGCCGGTTGTGATGGTCAAGTTTTTCGGGTAATGGGAGATGGCGGGAATAAAAAAACCAATCACCGACAGGATCACGATGATGGCCAGGGCAGTCAACAAATGAGGGTGGGAGCGGATAAAACCCAGCCCTTTTTCCATTTGCACGGGGCGCTTAACAGCGTAAGCCTGGCTAAGCCGATCCAGGGCGATGGCCAGCAGGGTGATGGCAACGCCGGCCTCTACGCCTTCTCCAATCGCGAGCCTTCGCAAGGCATGCAAAACATCATAACCCAAACCGCCGGCCCCGATCATCGAAGCGATAATCACCATGTTGAGCGAGAGCATGATGACCTGGTTAAGACCGACTAACAGGGTGGGACGCGCGGCAGGAATCATGACCTTCCACATGAGCTGACGCCGGGAGCAACCGGTCATGCGGCCGAACTCAACTATCTCCGTGGACACCTGCTCAAGCGCCACCAGGGTGCAGCGAACCATGGGCGGCACCGCATAAATAAGGGTTGCCGTCATGGCCGCCACCGGGCCGAAGCCGAATAAAAACAGCACCGGTACCAGGTAGGCGAACACCGGCACCGTCTGCATGAGATCCAGCACCGGCGAGATCGCTTTCCCGAACCAGGGGTGTCGATAGGATATGACAGCAAGCAATAAACCGCCGGCAACACCGAGAGGTACCGCCACCACGATGGAAGACAGCGTTACCATGGCGCTTTCCCACCGGCCGAAAACGGCCAGGTAGAGAAAGCAGCAACCGACTAAGATCGAAAGACCGATATCGCGGATCCAATAGGCCGACAAAACAAGAACGGAAATCAGGGCAACCCATGAAATCGGCGCTATTTGGAAGAACGCGTCACCGTTTAAGGGAATTTTTGCGCCCCCCGCAAAAATTCCGTGGGCGGTTACAAGAAACCAGTTTAAGACCCAGGAGATGGAACGTGTGAATTCTTTGAAGGTGAAAAGACCGAGGTCAGCTTCATTGATCAGCCATTTCATGAAGTCGCTGACCCAGAATTTGAGCGGCACGACCCAGGCGCGAGGATATTCCACAGCCCAAGGGGCTATGTCTCTGAAAAAAAACAGACCGACGGTAAATGCCAGAGCCGTCATCCAGAAGATAAGCCACCGCCGACGGCCAAAAAGACGACCCATCAAATCAGATGGGCCCGCCTTCACTTTGGGGTCCTTTTGTTGATGAGGACGTCAAGCACGGCGTCGCGGGATACCTGGCCGATAACCTTGTCTTCCGTGTCCGTCACCGCCAGGGGCTCATCCTGTTCAAAAACCCGGGCGACAAGTGCCTCTATTTTCCAATCCGCGGGTACACTTCCGACGCAGGTGGCACGATCATCCGGCGGGGTCATAATGGCGCTTACAGACAACACTTTGGGGCGTGGAATTTCACGGGTAAATTCAGCGACATGGTCATTGGCCGGGCTGAGCACCAGCTCTTCGGGGGTCCCGATCTGAATGACGGCGCCGTCTTTCATGATAGCGATGCGGTCGGCAAGCCGGATGGCTTCATCGAAATCGTGGGTAATGAAGACAATCGTTTTCCTGAGAAGGTTCTGCAATCGGAGGAACTCGTCCTGCATTTCACGTCGGATGAGCGGATCGAGGGCCGAGAACGGTTCGTCTAAAAACCAGATTTCCGGCTTGACCGCCAGGCTGCGTGCTATGCCGACACGCTGCTGCTGGCCGCCGGAAAGATGTCGCGGATAATAATTTTCGCGGCCTTTCAGACCGACAAGTTCGATAATCTCAAGGACACTGCTCTCCCGGGTGGCCCGGTCGACGCCCTGAACCTCGAGGGGAAAGGCTACATTTTCAACAACCGTAAGATGCGGCAACAGCGCGAAATGCTGGAACACCATCCCCATCTTGTGACGCCGGATTTCAATGAGATCTTTGGCTTTTATCTTGAGAAGGTCCAGACCATCAAAAATGATTTCGCCGGTGGTGGGTTCAATCAACCGCGACATGCAGCGCACCAGGGTGGACTTACCCGAACCTGAAAGGCCCATAATGACGAAGATTTCGCTCTGATGAATTTTCAGCGAAACATCCCGCACGGCACCGATCAGACCGGCCTCTGTGAGCTCGTCATAGCTTGGTTTAGATGGATGCCCGGCGAGGAAACGTGCGGCCTTATCACCGAACACCTTCCAAACATCCTTACACACAATTTTTGGCGTATTGGCCTGTGGGGTGATATCAGATCGCGGGTTATTTGAGGTCAGCTCGGTAGTCGCCATTGTTCACTCAAACCATTGTGGATAGATTTAGGGCCTGCACCGCCGGACCTAAAAGCATCCTGTCCGGCGGTGAGTGTTTCAGTTTTAGCCTATTTGCTGCATTCGGTCCATTTCATCCAGGTGCTTTTGTTTTTCTTCAGCCACTCTTCGACGACATCATCAACCGGGCGGCCATCCAGATCAACCTCACCGATCATGTTGCCAATCGTATTATTATCAACCTTGAAATTACGCACCGCTTGATAGGCGCAGGGCCAATTTTTCTCGCCGTCCTTCCAGCCGACCTTTTTAATCCAGCCGCGTGGTTTACCGCAGTCATGGGCCTGCCGTTTATTAACTCCCCAGCTTGGATCGTGATAGCATTCTTCGGTGTAACGCGGAAACTCGACCCATTCACCCTTGAACTTAATCGGTGCCCAGTGAGGACTGTAGACCCAGCCCAGAAACGGTGCTTTGCGCTCATAGGCAGATTTTAGCTCGGCAAAAAGTGCGGCATCGGTACCCGCGTGCACAACTTCATAATCGAGTTCGAGCGCTTCGACACGTTCGTCGTCCATCCCGCCCCAAGTCACGGGCCCGCCGAGATAACGACCCTTGGGAGAGGTCTCGGGGGTTGAAAAGGCTTTGGCACAATCGTTCAGTGCTTTCCAGTCGGGGAGGCCGGGGCATTTCTCCTTCATGTAATAAGGATACCACCACTCCTCGATCGCTTCCATGCCGGTCTCGCCCAAATCAACGGTCTTGCCCGTTTTCAGGCTGGCCTCCATGGCTTGTTTGCCGGTGGTCTCCCACATCTCCATGGCGATGTGGAGGTCACCGGATTCAAGCCCGGCAAACTGGGCAATGTAATCGGCCTGCACATACTTGACTTTATAACCCATCTCCTCGAGGACCCGGCCCATCATGTGAGTGGTGAGATACTGACCGGTCCAATCGTGGATCGTAAGCTTAATAGGGTCTTTCGATTTCGGATCCTCTGCCAGGGCCGAGCCGGCCATAATGACGGCCGCCGCAAGTATGATCAGAATCGTTACGGATTTAAATGAGATTAACAGCGGTGTTCTTTTCAGTACTTTCATAATGTGACCCCCTTTTTAAAAGTTGTTGGTGGTGAAAAAACCGCTTCCAATAATTACTCCGCCCTGAAAAATAGCATATTCAGGGTGATAAATAGTTCTTCGAAAACCAAAGTTTGTTTTTTAACCATAGGTCCGGCGGATAAATTACTTAATGCTGCGCATTTAATTTTTATGTTTTTCTCTTTTTAATTCATTATAGATACTTGGGTCTAAAGCAACCTATCAGCAATTAGGTGGCCGTAATAATTGACTATTTTTCATTTACCCTAAGATTAATTCACCTCATCAGCCTTTGAGCGATTCAGTTTCAACAATGATTAATTAATCCGCCCGGATCAGCGTCAACATAGCCTAATAAGATTTCAAAGGACAAAAATATTTTTCCTGCTCCTGATATTGTTATTTTTCAG
>JAFDDW010000128.1 GCA_019310665.1 Deltaproteobacteria bacterium | reverse complement strand
ATTAATCGTCTCCGATACCATCGGCCAGTTCCAGGCCTTCACCCCCAAGTTTGTCAAAAAATACTGCAATGTGGCTGAAATGGTCACCAAGGCCATGAAGGACTATGCCGCCGACGTCAGGGGCGGACAGTTTCCCGAAGCCGAACATTGCTACAACATGATCGCCGGGGAAGAAGAAAAATTTTTAAAGCTGATAAAAAAATAGAGGAATGAAGCCATGAGCAATTTAAGAAATTTATTGAAGATATCCGCGGAGCGTCTGCAGGAAGTCAATGATATGTTAACCGACCCCGCTAATGAATCCGTCGGCCGGATCCTTGAGATCGTCGAAAAGTACGGCGGACCGGAAGAAATCAACCGCAAGGCGGCCGAGGCGCGCAATTTTGACAACCTCATGGCCCGATTAAAAGAGATGAATTCTCCCTATGCCGCCGACATTGAATGGTTGACCGAACAGCGCGACAAAGGGGCTTTTGTCTCCATGGCTGATTATTATGATCGGGTTTTGGGCGATCGGGAGGCCGCGGCCACGATCAACCGGGATAATGCGGTGACCCTGGAAATCAGTGCCTTGCAGTTTTTTCCCTGGCTGATTGCCGAAGCCAAACAATCAATTGCAAACAAAGAGTTGATGCCCGCCCGCTACATCCGGGTGCGCAACATGAAAGAGCAGGCCGAAGACAACGGCGATATCCTGGCCACCGCCGCCGGCGTGCAGGTGGTGGGCGCCACCTACGTCGAAACCCTCGACACCAAGGGCACCGATGGATCCAATATCCATCTCGGGGGCCCGGAAACCATTACCGGTTATTTCGGCGGGATCGGCCAGCCCAACGACCATCCCTACAAATGGATTGATGAGTATCTTTACTATTACACCACTTACGGGGTGCGCCAGGTATTAAACATCAATGCCGGCACGGTCCTGGCCGGGTATATACTGCACAAACTGGGTGTGGATAACGAGTTTAAGATTTCGGTTTACATGGGTAATGACAATCCTTTGGCCATCCTGTGGACATTAATGACCGCCCGCCTGTTTGCCCGCGAGGACGGCACCACTTCCCTGGTCGGCTTCAATCTGTCCAACTCGGCCGATAACTATACGCTGCGCCATGCGGCTAAGATACGCAAGTCCCTCGGGTTGGAAAAGGTGGTGCGTTTTGAGCACCACATCACTGAAACCCAGAAGTCAATCGTTATTCAACCTTATAACCGTCGCGATGAACTGGTCGAGGTGGCCCAGGAAGTACCCAACATCGCCGCTAAACACGAAGGCGGTGATCCCGAAATTGACGGCGCCCGGGAACACCCCAGCGACATTCTGGAATACTTTCTGTCGAAAGAGGAGATTGTGTCCCAGGGTTTAATGGATGCCCTCGAACGCAGTTACCTGGATAAGCACGATGCGTTGAACCGCACCGCCGATGCACTGGTAAAATCCGGTGTTGACGTGGTTTGTGCCTGGAACCTGCACAAGTAAATGGGAGGAAACCAAAAATGAGCCCCGACCCTTTGACTCATCTTTACAGCCGTGAGGCTTTGTGCGCCCAGCCGTCTGCCATTCGTGACATCTGCGCCCTGGTTGCCAAGCCCGAGGTGCGTTCCCTGGCCGGCGGCTGGCCCGATCCGGCAAAATTCCCCCTTAAAGCCATTCGCCGGATCTTTGACAAACTGATCACCCAACACGGCGCCCGGCTGTTTCAGTACGGCTCCACCGAGGGCCTGGCCGAACTCAGAGAGGTGCTGGCAGACCGGATGAAAACCGGGGGGATGGCAGATGTTGATCCTGACAGCCTGATCATTACCCATGGATCGGCCCAGGGCATGCATCTGGCGGCCCAGGTTTTCATCGACCGGGAAGATGTGGTTTTCGTCGGGCTGCCGACCTATTTTGGCGGACCGGGCGCGGTCCGTTCACGCAGTGGCAAGGTTATCGGTATACCGGTGGATGATGACGGATTGAACGTAGACAGCCTGCGTCTGGAGGCCACACGACTGAAGGCGTCGGGCAAACGCGTCAAGGGTGTCTATGTCATTCCCAACTTTCAGAATCCAACCGGGGTAACCCTCAGCCTTGAAAGACGCCGGCAGCTTGTGCGGCTGGCCGAAATCCATGACCTGGTTATTTTTGAAGATGATCCTTACGGCGAGCTGCGATTTGAGGGCGACCCCCTGCCCTCGCTTAAATCCTTGGACCGCAGCGGACGGGTGATTCATCTGCGTTCTTTGTCCAAAACCTTTGTCCCGGGGTTGCGATTGGGCTGGGCGGCCGGAGATTCCGGCGCCATTCGCCAGATGGTGGTGGCCAAGCAGTTTGCCGATGCCGCCACCAACACGCCGGCCCAGTATATCCTGCTGGAGTTCATCCGCCAGGGACTTCTGGACAAACAAATTCAGGACAACATCAAATTTTATCGATCCAAACGGGATTTTATGCTGGAGCAGATGGAACGCTATTTCCCGGACGAGGTAACCTGGAATCGGCCCCAGGGCGGTTTTTTCATTTTCGTGCAAATCCCCGGGGACATGGATGCCGCTGATCTTTTCCGGCAGGCCGTGGCTAAAAATGTTGCCTTTGTCACCGGCCAGTCGTTTTTCGTGGACGGCAGCGGACATAACACCCTGCGTCTTTCCTACGCCCAGGCCGGCCATCAGGATATCGAATTTGCCATCCGCAAAATCGGAAATTTGATCAAAGCGCACCTGATGGATCGTAAAACCAACAATGCCGCCTAGAAAAGGCCCACACGTTAGTAGGTTAAGCCTGTTGACCCGTTGGCCGGTTAGATTTAAACCCGACCGTATTCCTTCACCGAAGCCACTTTTTCGATAAATTGATAATCATCATACTTACCAGGGTAATAAAACCAACCCATCCCAAAATTGTAGCGATTCCACTCATTTTAGCCTCCTTTTTGTTTTATAACAGATCAATGAGCAATATATGTGCCGGAACCCGGCAACACACGGCATCCATCTGGTAACATACTGTAAACACATATATTATTTTTAAGGGCGGGGGTATTTAACGCCCTCCTTATTTATTGAAAAAACAGTGTTAAACGGGACAGAATTGGCAATCGCAAGGCGCCCGGTGGTCTATTTTTTTGGTTTAATTTCAGATAGTTTTGCTCAGGCAGGCGGTTCAAAAGCTAGTGTGAATAGCGCCGAATATTAATGGGACAACTAGACACAGTCAATGGGACAACCCGGGCGCATGCCAAAGGAGAAAATCTGTGACGCCGGATCGATGATTGGGAGCGGGTGGGATCAGGAATCGACGAGGTCGATGCCCTGTTTGGCAAAAAACCGATATAATGTTGATCGGGAGACACCCAGGGTCTCAGCAGTCCGAACTTTATTGCCGCCGGTTTGGGCCAGGGCCTCAAGGACGCTGTCGGTTTTGAGTTTTGACTCCCGATGCCGGATGGCAAGGTGATTGGCCATATAAGGCAGGAGGGTCGGGGGAAGGTGTTCGGGCTTGATCCTGTTCCCCCGGCGTTTTACCAAGGCGAACTTAATCGTATTTATCAGTTCCCGTACATTTCCCGGCCATGGGTGGGACCTCAAGATAGAAAGAGCTGTATCGGAAAAGGTGACCTTCCTGCCCCGGGTTTCTTCCGAAAACTGGTCTAGGAAATACTCGACCAGAAGCGGAATATCCTCGGGTCGATCCCGCAGCGGATGAATGATAATCGGCATCACACAAAGCCGGTAATATAAATCATTTCGAAACCGCCCGGCCAGCACCTCTTCTTCTAATTTTTTATTGGTAGCGCTGATAACACGCGCGTTGACCTGCACCGTGCGTTCGCTTCCGACCGGCTCGAAGGATCCGTCCTGAAGCACCCGTAGAAGTTTTACCTGAGTGGCCGGGCTTAACTCGCCGACTTCATCGAGAAATATAGTCCCGTCATCGGCCAGTTCAAATCGTCCTTTGCGGTCACGGTGCGCGCCGGTGAAAGAACCTTTGACATGACCAAATAGCTCCGATTCGAGCAGGCCTTCAGGCAGGGCACCGCAATTGATGGGTACAAAGTGGTTGTGGGCCCGCTTGCTCTCTTTGTGGACGGCCAATGCCGCCAGCTCCTTGCCGGTACCGCTTTCGCCCTGTATCAGGACAGCAGCATTGGTGCGGGCAACCTGCCTGATCGTATCAAACAATTCCAGCATTTTAGGACTACTGCCAACAAGCCCCCAGAATCCCTCCCGGGCTTCCTTGGGAGCAAAGGCACTGATCGTGCTGAGGTTTTCGATCATTAGAATGCTGAAGGATTCATCATCGAAAATAAACGGAAAGGCGCTGAGAAACAGGGTCAGATCTCTTACCTGGCCGTCGATTATTAATTGAAAATGGGCGCTGGCCTTTTGATTCTGGTTTGTATCAAGGGCCTTAATTGTTAGCTTTTGAACCTCACAGTAATGGCAGCATTCCGCAAAACCGCATCCCTTTGGATGATCAGAGACGTGAAGACAGCCCAGTACATTCCCGGTCCCTTTTCCGATAACGGTCTGCTTGCTAATCATCAAAACGCGTTCAGAAATGTTGTTTACCGCCCGGACACGGCCCTTTCGATCAACCACAACCAGGCCGCAGGGAAGGGAGTTCACCAGTGTACTGGCGAAGCTGTTATCAAGTAGTAAATTGTTGTTCAATTTAGCACTCAACCTTCAGTATAAATTAGATTGAATAAGAAAACCCGGCTCAGCTAGCAGGCAACGGTGTGTGGTCAGCAAAAATCGAGATGGATTACCACTTGAGAGCAACTCTGGAAGAAATCGAATCTTGAATAGTTTTTGAATCCAATTGAAAATTACTTCTTTATGCCACACAGTAGTACTATTTGTCAAGATAATAATGAAACAAGCTACCGTAATGAATTCTATAATAGCTCGGATCTAGTTTTTGCGAGGGAGAACCGATCAGTTGCGTTGTTATTTACTTTTCGAATTGTGTTCTTATTATAGGGCCTCGGAAATAAATAAATCAGCAACCTTTGTTTTATTCCGGTCAGGTGTTGGATGGATTATCTATATATTTCTCCCGAGTTTCCTCCCAATTATGTTCATTTCATCGAGCATTTGCATTCACTGGGCATTAGCGTCTGGGGAATGGGGGAGGCGGATTTTTATCATATGCCCGAACGTTTACGATCGGCCTTGACCTGGTATGTTCGGGCGGATTTGAATAACGCTGATGCTGTGCAACACGCGCTGGATGAGATATTGGTGCAAAAGCACGCTTCCGGGCATGCGGGAAATTTCGACCTGGTGGAATCCCACAACGAGCAGTGGCTGACCCTGGAAGGTTTTATTAATGAAAAATACGGCATCGATGGTATCAAGCAACAGGATCTGCCGCGGTTGAAGAAAAAGTCCATCATGAAGCAGCTTTTCAAAGACTGTGGACTGCCGGTCGCCAGGGGGGAGCGGATTGGGGATATCAATCAGGCGATGGATCTGGCCGCTACACTGGGGTACCCTCTGATACTAAAACCGGACGAGGGGGTTGGCGCCGGCGGTATTTACCGGATCGAAAATAAAAACCAGCTCCAATCGCATCTGTCCCGTATCGAAGGGGATTATCTTATCGAGGAATTTATCGAGGCCGGTATCGTAACTTATGACGGGCTGACCGATTACGACGGCCATGTTGTCTTTGAGAATTCATTAATTTACAGTGATGGCGTTCTCGAATACGTTCTGGGAAAAGACACTTTTTTTTATGTCAGCCGTCACATTCCAGATGAACTGCGCGCAGCCGGTCAAAAACTTGTCCCGCTGTTTGACATCCGCCGCAAATTTTTCCATTTTGAATTTTTCAAAATCGGCGAAACCTATATGCCGATTGAAATTAACTGCCGGCCGCCGGGTGGAGCGATACTGGACATGATGAACTATAGTGTCGATGATGATTTGTACCGTGCTTATGCCGGCATGATAGCCGGGGACCGGGCGGATATTCAGGCCCAAAAGAAATATTATTGTTGCTATCTCGGACGCAAGGACAAACGCTATGCCCACAGCCATAGTGAGATCCTTTCCGCCTTCGGGCACAGTCTGGTGGAGCATGACTTGAACCCGCCGGTTTTCCAGCAGGCCATGGGAACTGAAAGATATATTTTTCGTTCGCCGAACGAATCGGAAATATTTGATATTGCAGACTTCGTTTTGAAGAAACAATAAAATCAATAAAAATTTGGAGTATTGAAGTAAGGGGTCAGGGTTTGATGTCTATTTTCAATACTCCGCCACTCCAGGACTTATACTTCCAATAATTTTTGACCATCTTAAAATCTTGTCGAATTGAATTTTCCCGATAACCAAATTAAGGAACCATTTATGAACGTTGTTTTTTTGTCTCCTCATTTTCCACCCCATTACTGCCGGTT
>JAFDDW010000127.1 GCA_019310665.1 Deltaproteobacteria bacterium | reverse complement strand
TTTTGTGTAAAAATCAAGGGGCCCCAAGAAATGCCTAAACAGAATGCCTAAAATGCACTAAAGTGCCTAAAATGCCTAAAATTATGGCGTCGCTTCGCTCCATCTTTTTTATAAGTCGTTGACGCTGGCAGTATGGGAGGGTAGAGATCAGAACAATGAAATGCCAACTTAGCGTGAGTTTCTATTTTTATAAAATAGATAGAATCCATTTACTTTAGGCATTTTAGGCACTTTAGGCAATTTAGGCATTTCTTTTCTCAGGCATTTTCCGGTTTATCCGGGTTAGGGGCTATTCGATAATTGTTAGTGGTAAATAGTGTAAGAGGAGAAAAAATGAAAACCTTCACCACCCACACCGGCATTGTTGCCACGCTCAACCGGGCCAATGTGGACACCGATGCCATCATTCCCAAACAGTTTTTAAAATCAATTAAGCGGACCGGATACGGGCCGAATGCTTTTTTTGACTGGCGTTATACCGCCAGTGGCGAGTCCGATACGGAATTCGAGCTGAATCAGCCGCGGTTTGAGGGCCGCTCCATACTGGTGACCCGCAATAATTTCGGCTGCGGCTCCAGTCGGGAGCATGCCGTCTGGGCCCTGGTTCAGGACGGTTACCGGGTGATTATAGCCCCCTGGAAAGAGGCGGGAGGTCAGCACCTGCCGGCGTTTGCCGATATATTCAGAATCAATGCCACCAAAAACGGATTGCTGGTGATTGAACTGTCGGAAAATGAAGTCGACGCCATCTTTAAATTGGTCGATGAGCACACCGGATTGCAGACGGCGGTGGACCTGGAAAAACAGCAGGTTGTGTTTCAGGGGACCGTCCCGATGGCGTTCAATTTCGTCATTGAGCCCGGGGCCAAGGAACAGCTGATAAAAGGTCTGGATGATATCGATCAGACCCTGCAGTATGTGTCAGACATCACCCGCTTCGAAAAGGAATATGATCTCTACGCGCTGTAGCCGGATGCTTCTAATTACGCCACCTTGAAAAATAGCGATATCAGGTGCAGATAAAGTATTTTTGTACTTTGAAATCTGATGAAGCGATGTTGACGCTGATCCGGGCGGAGTAATTAATTATTATTGAAAATCAATCACACAACGGCTCATAAATACGGAATCTATCTTATCGTAAATAAAAAATTATACATGATTTCGGCCATATAATTTCTGCTATGTTTCTTTAGGCCCAAGCAGATACAATGAATTAAAAAACAAAAATATAAAAATCAAATGCGCAGCATTAAGTAATTAATCCGCCGGACCTAGGGCCATAAAACAATTTTCAGTTTTGAAAGAAATATTTATCACCCTGAATATGCTATTTTTCAGGGCGGAGTAATTATTCGTCGGTGACGCAACCCTCCGAAGCGGATTTAACATTTTTGATGTACTTGTACAGCGTTCCACGGGTGGCCTTGAAGGGCGGTGGGGTCCAGCTTTTGCGCCGGGCCGTCAGTTCTTCATCACTCAGCGCAACACTGAGGGTGTTTGTTTCCACATCGATGGTAATTTGATCTCCGTTGACTACCAGTGCCAGGGGTCCGCCCGCCTGGGCTTCGGGGGTGATATGGCCGGCGATAAAGCCGTGGGAACCGCCCGAGAAACGGCCGTCGGTGAGCAGGGCCACATCTTTTCCAAGACCGGCCCCCACAATGGCCGAGGTGGGGGTGAGCATTTCCGGCATGCCGGGTCCTCCCTGGGGACCTTCGTAGCGAATGATAATCACATCACCTTTTTTAATCTGATTGTTTTGCAGGGCTTCCAGCATCAGTTCCTCTGAATCGAAGACATTGGCCGGACCGGTAAAAGAAAGGCCTTCTTTGCCCGTGATTTTGCCTACCGCCCCTTCCGGCGCCAGGTTGCCCCGCAGGATTTGAATGTGCCCGTTTTTATGTACCGGCTTATCCAGCGGGCTGATGATCTTCTGGTCTTCGGCCAGCCCCGGAGCGTCTCTGAGGTTCTCGGCCAGGGTTTGGCCGGTGACCGTCAGACAGTCCCCGTGCAGCATTCCCTCTTCGAGCAGATATTTCATCAGGGCCGGAATGCCGCCGACTGCGTCCAAATCTTCCTGGACATAGATGCCGCTTGGTTTCATATCGGCCAGCAGCGGGGTCCGGTCACTGACGTGCTGGAAGTCATCGATGGTCAGGGGGACATCCACGGCCCGCGCCATGGCGATCAGGTGCAGCACGGCGTTGGTCGATCCGCCCAGGGTTGTCAGGACCACCATGGCGTTTTTGAAAGCCTTGCGAGTCATGATATCCCGCGGCTTGGTATCGGCTTCCAGCAGACGCCGGATGGCGGAACCCACTTGGGCGCATTCGGCCAGTTTCTCGGAGGACTCGGCCGGCCGGCTGGCGCTGAAAGGCAGCGACATGCCCATGGCTTCAATGGCCGATGCCATTGTATTGGCGGTATACATGCCGCCGCAGGCGCCGGCGCCCGGGCAGCTGTTTTTGACAATAGCCTGGCGGCGCTGCTCGTCGATGGTGCCTGCAATATACTCGCCGTAACTCTGGAAAGCCGAAACAATGTCCAGTTTTACATCATCCAGATGACCGGCGCGAATGGTGCCGCCGTAAACCATCAGCGACGGCCGGTTGATGCGGGCCATGGCTATCAGGCACCCGGGCATGTTTTTGTCGCAACCCGGCAGTGAAATGTTGGCATCGTACCATTGGGCGCGCATGACCGTTTCGATGGAGTCGGCAATCAGGTCCCGTGACTGCAGAGAATAGCTCATTCCTTCGGTTCCCATGGATATGCCGTCACTGACCCCGATCGTATTAAAGCGCAGCCCCACCAGCCCCGCCGCCTCAACGCCTTCTTTGACTTTGGCGGCCAGATGGTTCAAATGCATGTTGCAGGTATTGCCTTCGAACCACATACTGCTGATCCCCACCTGGGCTTTGCCCATATCCTCGTCGGTCAAACCGGCACCATAAAGCATGGCCTGCGATGCCCCCTGTGACTTCGGACCGGTGACACGTGAGCTGTATTTATTTAATTTCTGTGCCATAAGGATTCCTTATTTTTGTTTTACGGTATTACTTCGTAACATAAGCCATTATCTACTTAAATCAATATATCGACGGACAGGTCTGGCAGATTTTAGAAGTTGGATCAAGATTGTAAGGCGTATCCGATCCGGATTTATTATAGTTTAAGACGCCAGCATTTCTTCGACAAGCAACTGCCATTCCTCTTCCAACGGTATGTCCGGCCGCATTCTGCCGGCACGGGAATACCAGTAGTCGGCGTTCCACAAAACCCCTTCCTCCCGGTGGAGATAGGCGTGCACAGCGCTGCCTTGCGTGGTCGAAATCTCCTGGGCGATTGCGTGGGCCGTATCCCATTCCCCCTTTTTATCCCACCACAAAGATCGAAGCGTTTCGGAAAGTTCTGAAGATGGCTGTGCGTTCTTGATGCTTGCGAGGTATTCGTCATAGGTCATGGCGGCTCCTGAACAGAATATTGGGTTTCTATTTCATCTCGTTGAAAAATATCACAATCCATGAGATAAACCAAATAAGACAATATTATAGGTGTCAGGTGTCAGGTTTCGGGTGTCAGGGAGTTGAGGTGCTAAATCCTGAAACCTCAAGCCTTTATCTTACAACATGTTGTCAGATAAAGGCCACTAAGGGCCTAATATGGGAAGAATCAGGGAGATAGCGTGAGGTCAAAATATTTTTACGGTTACAATATTGTGGCCGCCGGTTTCGCAATTCAAGCGGTCAGTATTGGTGCCTTGTTTGCTTACGGGGTATTTTTCAGGGAATTTCAGGCCGAATTCGGCTGGTCGCGGACAACGATAGCGGGAGCCTCGTCCCTGGCCTTTTTTGTCATGGGAGCCGTCGGCATTCTGGCCGGCCGGCTTAATGACCGGATCGGTCCCAAAATTCTTATCACGGTGGCCGGAGCCTCACTGGGGATCGGATACCTGCTGCTGTCCTACATCCAGCTGCCCTGGCAGCTCTATCTGCTCTACGGTTTGCTGGTCGGTATCGGCTACAGCACCCATGACGTCATTACACTGTCCACCATAGCACGCTGGTTTGTCAAACGCCGCGGCATGATGTCGGGCATTGTCAAGGTGGGTACCGGCTGCGGCCAGCTTTTCGTGCCTTTGATAGCCACAGCCCTGATTGCCGCCTTTGGCTGGCGATACGCCTGTTTTACTATTGGTTCGGCCGCCCTGGTGGCGCTCGTGGCCGTGGCCCAGGTGATGCGCCGCGATCCGCAGAGTGTGGGTATGCTCCCGGATGGCGGCAACGGCGAGTCCGCCGCAACAGCGATCGCCGCCGGGGAGGGCGGTCTGTCACTGAGGGAGGCGTGCCGGACGAGACAGTTTTGGACCTTATGTCTTGCCGAATTCATGGTTTTCTTTTGTTTGCTGACCATTGTTGTGCATATCGTGCCCCACGCCAGAGATCTTGGCCTGCCCCCGGCAATTGCGGCGGGTGTACTTTCAACCATTGGCGGTGTGAGTATGCTGGGCCGGTTTACCATGGGCACGGTGAACGACAGAATCGGGGGCAAGCGCGCACTGATTATCTGCTTTGTCATCCTGCTGTGCGGGCTTATCTGGCTGCAGGTATCCCATGCGGCGTGGATGCTGTTTCTTTTTGCCACCGTTTACGGCTTTGCCCACGGCGGATTGTTTACGGTAATGTCGCCGATGGTGGCCGAGCTTTTCGGCATCGGATCACACGGGCTGCTGTTCGGTATCGTCTTGTTCAGCGGGACACTGGGGGGTGCGCTCGGCCCGCTGATGGCCGGACGCCTATTCGATATAACCGGAAGCTACCGGCTGGTCTTTCTCATCCTGACCGTATTGGCCGTGATCGGCTTTATACTGATCACCACTCTGCGGCCGCCGGGAAAAGATGCCCGCGGTAACTAACCCGGATCCGCCGGAGGCGGAGAATTGAAAATTGAAGATTGTAAATTGAATATTTGTGGATGTCGCTGCGCTCCGTCATTTTTATAATCGAAAGAATAGCTTAAATATTCAATCGAAAATATTCAATTACTTATCAGTTATCAATTGATCAAAGGCTTCCACGCTTACGGCCGGGCAACTGGAAAATGAAATTCCGGTCAATTTCTGCAGTGCCACAGAGGCCTTAATCGCGTCCTCAACTCCGGGCAATGAAACGCAGAACAGCAGATCGTATTCACCGAGCAGGGCGTGCATGGCGATCATGTTGCCGCCCAGCTTTTTGATTTCAGCGACTGCCTGCTGGGTCCTTTCAATGCTGACTTCCTTGATTGCTTCAGATGTGTATTTGCCGAACATAAAAAATGTTGCCATTGGTCTGCCTCCTTTTTTTATGGGCGCCTGGGGTAGGGGGTAGCATGGTTGTTAAAGAACACTCGATCCCAGGCCAGATCGTCCCTGGGATGAGGTGCCTTGCTCTCATCCGGATAGCCGATGGCGATGATGGACAGCACCCTGACATGCGCCGGCAGGCCTAATACATCCGCAATATAGGCCTCGGCACTTTGGGTATCATCGTGCTGCCTTTCTCTGATCTGGATCCAGCAGCTTCCAAGATTAAGAGAT
This sequence comes from Deltaproteobacteria bacterium, assembly GCA_019310665.1. GTDB lineage: Bacteria > Desulfobacterota > Desulfobacteria > Desulfobacterales > JAFDCJ01 > JAFDCJ01. The sequence goes on along the minus strand of JAFDDW010000127.1, from coordinate 5,719 downwards.
GCGGCCGCCAGGTGGATATAAATAGATGCGATCGATGAGTTTTCGATCCATATGTCGCTTATCTGCGGGTCTCCGCAAACAACGATTCCCAATGGTGCCTCTTTTAAAAAAGTTGCCCCGTGGGGTTTTGCCCGGGAGAGTTGGCCCAGTAATTCGGTATCGGTGACAACCACAAATTCCCAGGAATTGTTTCCCATAGAAGTCGGTGCCCGCAGCAACGCCTCCACCAGCAAGTCGATGGTTGTCTCTTCGACGGCTTTATCCTGATATTTTCGAATACTTCTTCGGTTTTGAATGAGTGGTAGGAACATGAAGCCCTCCCTGTTTGCCTGGCCTTTAAGTTAGCATTCATGCGACGATATGCAGATGTTATCTGAAAGGCAGCCGGGTTTGTCAAGATATTAATTTGATGCTTTAAGCCTTCCATAAATCTCTAAAACGGCTGGGCCTTGTCTATCAATGATTTGAACAATCCGCTTTTCTTAGACCGGTTGCCAATAGATTGCAAACCCCAATCTTGCAATCAGAATGGGGGGTCTCAAATAATCCCCATTCAAGATCGGACCTTGATATGCTATACTGTCGGATAAGACCTGAACCTTGCATGAAAATTAATGAGAATATGAAAGCCTCCGACTCGTGCAAAATCCAGGTAAAAGCTTAAGGAGATTTGACGCTTATGACCTGCATTGTCCAGAAATACGGTGGCAGCAGTGTGGCGGATGTGGATAAACTGCGCAAAACTGCCGGATTGATTGCCGGCCTCAAGGCGCAAAATTTTGATATTGCCGTCGTTGTCTCAGCCATGGGCAAGACCACCGACGAGCTTGTGCGGATGGCACGGGACATAGCGTCTAAACCGCCGCGGCGTGAAATGGACATGCTGCTCTCCACCGGGGAGCGGATTACCATGTCGCTGCTGAGTATGGCTTTGCACGAACGGGGCTTCCGTGCGGTATCGCTGACCGGATCCCAGGCCGGTATCATCACCAACGACCGGCATAATGACGCCCAGGTAATTGAGGTTAGACCGTTTCGCGTGCAGGATGAGATGGCCAAGGGCAAGGTGGTGATCATCGGCGGCTTTCAAGGTGTCAGCTACAAGCGGGACATTACCACCCTGGGACGCGGCGGCTCGGATACCACGGCGGTGGCTCTGGCGGCTGCTCTGGATGCGGAGCGCTGTGAAATTTATTCGGATGTGGACGGCGTCTACTCCGCTGATCCATCCCTGGAGTCCCAGGCCCGGCATCTGCCGGAGCTGTCATATCCGGTCATGCAGGAAATGAGTACGGCCGGGGCCAAGGTGCTGCATTCCCATGCCGTGCAGTTTGCCAAAGAAAAAAACATTGCCATTTACGCCCGCAGTGCCTTTGAACCGGGCAGGGAAACCGTTATCCGTCGAATTTCCCCCGGCGCCATCATCGGGGTGCAGGCTGTTGTCAGCGAAAAGCAGGTTGAGCGAATCCGGTTGCATGGCCAGGATGCCCATACCCTTTTTAGGCAGGCCGCTGAATTTCTGGAAGGCGAGCAGGTTCCGATCAAGGAAGTCAATGTGACCGGGATCACCGCCGCCGGCAGACATTCAAAGGCATCCTTTGTGGTATCCACCCAAAACATTTATGGTTGGGAACAGATCAAAGCTGCCCTGAAGCATAAAATTGGCGACCGGATGGATATTGACACTGATCTGGCGGCCCTGTCGTTGATCGGCGAGGGACTGAACCGCAACAATCTGACCCTTCTGGAAACCCTTGATCTGCTGGCGCAAAATATGATACCCGTATCCGGCATCACCACCACTTCCTTTCGTATTTCCCTTCTCGTGCCGAGCCAACTAGTTGAAAAGAGCGTTCAGCTCTGCCACACCCGCTGGGTGGCTGACAATAGTATCTGAGGCGGTGATCTTTATATGTCCTCAGATTTTTTGACCATTCCCAGGTAGATGGCGGTAATAGCCATGATGACCCCTATCCAGTTGACCGGCGAGGTCTCCCGTTGAAATAACAGGATGTCCCAGACAAATGCCAGGCTGGGTTGAAGCAGGAGGATCAACCCGGCAAATGAGGCCCGGGTACGAGGAAGGGCATTGGATATGAGAATCCAGCCGATTGCCTGACTCATCAGACCGAGCAACAGCAGGGCCGCCCAGCTCTGGGTGTCGGGGATGATAAATGAATCCCCGCTGTAAACTGCCTCGATCCCCAGGAAAAAGGCGGTCGCAAATGATACCAGCATCATGCCGTAAAAGGTAATGGTCTCGGTTTGACCGGATTGGAGTTTGCGGAGGGTCAGAAGATAGGCCGCATAGGCAACTGCTGTCGCCAGGCCGAGATAAACACCGGTTTTATATTGACTCCCCAGTTGGTCCCATTGAATCCCGACGACCAGAAAAAGGCCCAGGATTGCCGTGAGGATGGCAAAGAAAAATTTGGCACTGACCTTCTCACCCATGAACAACACGCCCAGGCCCGCCAGTAAGAACACCTGAAAGTTACCCAGGATAGTGGCCAATCCGGGACCGATATAGTGAATGCTTTTGTGCCAGAAAAAGAGGTCAAGGGATAGGAGGAAGCCGCATAGAAAGCCGAGCAGTAAACGATGCCACCCCTTCCAGGTGATTTCCTTTTTCCAGCAAGCGGCCGTCAAAAGAAACATGCCCCCGAATAAAACCCGATAAAAAGCGGATACGGTCGGTGGAACATGGGAAACTTTCACCCAGACCCCGGAGAAGCTGATCATGACGGCTCCGGCGATCAGATGCAAGATGGCGGTATTTTTTTGCAGGGTTTTAAGGTTGTACGATAGCTGCGTTATGAGAGGATTTAAGATATTCAAAAGATGTCGAACCGGGCAACAGATCCGCCGGCTATCAATTTAAAAAAAGGTTTAGAATCAAAACGGAGCTATCTAATAAAACTTCTGTAGAGTTTTAGCAACACTAATAAGGCCGGGGCCAAATGAAAAAACAGATCAAAAATATCGACCGGCCGACTCAATGTGCCGTTTAGAAGCATATTCAATTTTTCCAGAACATGCGGCATGGGGCGGAAAGGAGCCAGAAGCATCAGAACGGCCAGCGGAATGATAACCCTGTATGATATCTTATCGAGAACTGTCCACATACCTGCCTTTTTCGATAGCCATGTAAACTTCCGGTTGCATATTTGGGGTGAAATTAGCGACGCCTCCTGGATTATTCATCCAGCAGGGGTGCTGATTTCACGGTTGTGTCTTTTTTTGACGGAGTGTTGTCGTATGCATCGGACGGTATGCTATCCAACTGCTTCTGGTTTAAACTGGCCGCCAGCGGTGCATAGTAAATCGCCAGCTTGAACTCGCGGGTTGATTCTTTCATTTTTAATTTTATTTTCACATCGGCGTCTTTCCAGCGATGAACGGTCTGTCTGGTTTTAGGATAGTAGGTGGTTTTAGGCTTTCCATGTTTGATTGTAAACTGCCGTTCAAGCTGGGAGAATTGATCCGGAGAGCGCAGTTTAATGAATACGGCGAATAGCTGATCCCTGTAAAAGCCGTAAAAAACGCCCGGTACCGGCTGATTGGCCGTCTGGTAGACCATGTTTGAATTGCCGTAATAAGCAGCCTGATTGGCTTCATGGACCTTGGTAAGCTCATCGTATTCCGAAATGGAACTGCCCCATTTCATTCCATGGATTCCCTGCTGGAGATCACTCGCAGTTGCAGGTGTGCCAAACAATAAAACAAGCACCAGGCCAATAGAAATCCTGTAATAATTCATAACCAAAAGCTCCCGTTGGTGACGGTTAGAATTTTCCGAGAAATCAGTCTTTAAACAAACCGGTTGTCAGGGAATAATATGATGTGGTACCCCAATCATTCTTTTTAAAAAAATGATCATAAAAAAACAGATGTCAATTTATTTGGGTGGGGATTATCGATCGGTGTGATAGTAGAATAGATCGGCGGCCTGCTGATTGTTGCCTTTTATGATTTTCCAGACCAAAGCGGGGTTTTTAAACAGATATCAGTCTCCGAAGGTATCGAATTTTTGGCAGGATGTGACAATGCGGGCGCGGGTGAGCGTTTTAAAGCGCTTTCCTTTTCACACCTTCGGATCTTCTATTGAAAACTGCAGTTTGGCCGAACCGATCTCGATGATGGAAAGGTCGTCGATGATGGTAGGCTCCTTTACGGTGTTGCCATTGAGCTTAGGCTTGGCCAGACCGGTGATATGGGCCATATAAAATCCCTCGGGTTTTTGGGTGATGGTGACCGCGGTTTGCCCGACCAGAAAGCCCTTGACGACCACGTCCGAGGAGGGATGTTTGCCGATGGTGGAAATTTTTCGCTTGAGTTTAACATTGCCGAACCCGCCGGCTAAATAGGTTATGACCCCGGCGGGTTGATCGTCATCCTTTTCTGGAGAGGACTTGGGTGTTTTCGGCAGACTTTCTCTGTCCACATTTTGATTCTGTTCCCCATCCCAAAACCTCACAACGTTGATACTTTTGGTGGGGTTACTCTTGATCATCATATTGCGATGGCGCGAGGTATCCATGATGACGGTTTTATCCAGTTCCTCCAAATCGTCATCGAAAATCTGTTGGGTGCCGTACTGGTCATAAATGAGTTGATGATTTCCAACGCTGATAACGTCTCCATGTTTAAGCCAATGGGATATAACGAGCCGCTCGTTGACAAAAGTACCGTTTTTGCTTTTCAGGTCAAGCAGCACAAACCGGTCCCCCACCGAGTCTATTTTGGCATGATGCCCGGATACCGACAGATCCTGGATGATAACGTCATTCATTTTCCGCCGTCCAATCGTCAGGGAGAAGCCATCTTGAAGTTGGTACTCTCCCAGTAATTGATTTTTTATTTTAAGCGTTAAAATTGGCATTTTATAGCGCGCTCCGAAATTTATGTTCCACTCCAACCGAACAGTCCGAAACAACGTGCTGAATGATCTCCTGCTAAGTATATAATAGAAACCGATTTTCGTCAAGAATTCAGCATATTATGGCAGACGATAGTGTTTTGTCCCATAAATATAATAAAACCAATCCGAGTTTTGAAAATTACATAAAGGACACAACACTATTCATCGGAATGGAGTTGGGGAAACATCTTCACCTCGCTGAAGTATTCCACAATGAGGATCGCGATAATAATGACGGCCGCAACGACTAAAATAAAACCGGTAGCATCTCCACCGGCCGGAAGATCAGCCATTTTCCCGGAAATCAGCTTTAATTCATCATCAGACAGGCTGTCTATGCGGGCTTTGGCTTCGTGGGGGGTAATGCCCCGGGCCACAAGCAATTTTTGGATATCTTCACGGGAAACCAGGTCATGGAGATAGTCGCGGGTGATTTGATTGCGATCCGTCGCCAGCATAGTCTCTGTTCCGATCATGGCCGCCGAAGCAGATTGGTAATAAGCAGGAACCAGCAGAAATATGATGGCCAGAAAAATACTGGTCGGTTTGAGCGTTTTCGCCATAAAATTCATATACGATTCCTTTCGTTTTGCCCGATGGCAGTAGAATCTTGAAGTGGTTTCTAAAAAGGTCCTATTCAATTCCGTACCACGATTAATTCTATTGCGTCAATAATATAGCTTCTAAACAGCGCTCTGTCAGAAAGTGACCCCTTTGTATGGTCACGGCAATATACAGACATCATCCATTCCATTGAAGGCGGGATGCGGTTTAGCCGGATTTATAAATTTCGCTGAC